>CAUQNI010000046.1:0-2701 GCA_963519555.1 uncultured bacterium | reverse complement strand
TTCTTCTAACAGTTTGACAATTTGGTCGTCGATTTGATCAATTTCTTGACGAATACTATCTAAATCCATAGTGTCTCCTCCTTTATTTGAATTATTGTATCAAAAAGCCACCAAATAGGCTAGTAAAATCCCAACTCACGATAAGAAAAATGCACTGATTGATTGCATCAGCGCACATTTATGCTTATCCTACTTTAGCAGCCAATTCTTCTGCGAATTGTTCCAAGCGTTCAATGTCTTCTTCCTCAGCAGAAAGATCAACTTTAACACACTCTGAACCTTTTTCTGCTCCTGTCGCTACAAAAACGCGGTCAAAGTCATCGACAGCCTTACAGAATTCATCGTAGAAGGTATCTCCTGAACCAACCACTCCGTAGATTTTGCCATTCAAGTTGAGGTCTGCTAAGTCTTCGTAGAAGTCCATCATCTCATCTGGCAATTCTCCATCACCATAAGTATAGGTCGCAACGATAGCGATGTCTGCTTCCAAGAAGTCTGAAGCGTCAACAGTTGTACATTCATCAACATCGACATCCAAGCCCAAGTCACGTAATTTGTCTGCTACAATATCTGCAATTTCTTCGGTATTACCGGTCATACTGGCAAATACAATTTTTGCTAATGCCATATCGTCCTCCTCAATTTATCTTTCTCCATTATATCACATCTTTTTCATTTTAAAAATAAAAATTCTTGTGCTACAATGAAATGAGAAAGAATTGAGGTTATTTATGGACATTTGCCATCAAATTTTAGAAAAAATCAAAGAATACGACACGATTATCATTCACCGCCATATGAAACCAGACCCTGATGCCTTGGGAAGTCAGGTGGGATTGAAAGCCTTACTGGAACATCATTTCCCAGAAAAAACCATTAAAGCTGTTGGTTTTGATGAACCAACTCTTACTTGGATGGCTGAAATGGATTCTGTTGAAGATAGTACCTATCAGGGAGCACTTGTCATCGTCTGTGATACGGCAAATACTGCTCGTATCGATGATAAGCGCTATAGTCAAGGTGATTTTCTCATTAAGATTGACCACCATCCAAATGATGATGTATATGGTGATCTATCTTGGGTAGACACTAGTTCAAGTAGCGCTAGCGAGATGATTACCCTATTTGCTGAAACAACTCATCTGGCCTTGTCAGATCGAGCTGCTGAGCTACTTTTTGCAGGAATTGTTGGTGATACAGGTCGTTTCCTCTACCCTTCTACCACTGCACGCACCCTCCGCCTGGCTGCCTATCTGAGAGAACAGAACTTTGATTTTTCGGCTCTCACTCGCAGAATGGACACTATGAGCTACAAAATTGCGAAACTTCAAGGCTACATCTACGACCATCTGGAAGTGGATGAAAATGGTGCAGCTCGCGTTATCCTGAGTCAAGAAATCTTGAAACAATTCAATGTTACCGATGCTGAAACTGCAGCTATTGTCGGTGCACCTGGGCGTATTGACAGTGTGAGTCTCTGGGGAATTTTTGTGGAACAGGCTGATGGCCACTACCGCGTTCGCTTACGCAGTAAAATCCATCCTATCAATGAAATTGCCAAGGAACATGATGGCGGAGGCCACCCTCTAGCAAGTGGTGCCAATTCCTATAGCCTAGAAGAAAACGAAATCATCTACCAAAAGTTAAAAAACTTGCTTAAAAACTGATAAAATACTTGCCAAACTTTTCAGAATCTGATAGACTAGTATGGTAACAATCTATGGCTCGCAAAGAGACCATGGCAGAAAGGAAATATTGCAAAATGAAAAAAGATATCCATCCAGAATATCGCCCAGTTGTCTTCATGGACACAACTACTGGTTACCAATTCCTTAGCGGTTCAACAAAACGCTCTAACGAAACAGTTGAGTTCGAAGGCGAAACTTACCCATTGATCCGTGTGGAAATTTCATCAGACTCACACCCATTCTACACTGGACGTCAAAAGTTCACTCAAGCAGATGGACGCGTGGATCGTTTCAACAAAAAATACGGTCTCAAATAATGATAAAAAGAACAGTTTCGGCTGTTCTTTTTTCTTCCTTCAAATCAACTGCTGTTTTCATGTTCCAAACTCATACTCTTCGAAAATCTCTTCGGTAATTTAATGTTAGGGGATTTATACTAACAATAGACTTTTAACCCCAAAATTGATAAAATAGGAAAGAAAATAAGATAAAAGGAAACTGTAAATCACCATGATGAACATGCAAAACATGATGCGTCAAGCACAAAAACTTCAAAAACAAATGGAACAAAGCCAAGCTGAACTTGCTGCTATGCAATTTGTTGGCAAATCTGCTCAAGATCTTGTTCAAGCGACCTTAACTGGAGATAAGAAAGTTGTCAGCATTGACTTTAATCCAGCTGTCGTTGACCCAGAAGATCTTGAAACTCTTTCTGATATGACTGTTCAAGCCATCAACTCTGCTCTTGAACAAATTGATGAAACGACTAAGAAAAAACTAGGTGCTTTCGCTGGAAAATTGCCATTCTAAGCATAAGAAAAACAAGCATTCAAGAGAATACTTGCCTATCATGGGAGGAACAACTGTTCCTCTTTTTGCTTACTAAAAATTAAAGAATTCCATGGCCTGTTTAAACAGTAAATCCGTGTACTCTGGGTCTTCTTGGGCAATTGTAACTTGCTCTTGAATCATTTCCAAGTCATCCGTTATCATGCCATCTGCTCCTAACTGAA
>CAUQNI010000045.1:0-3024 GCA_963519555.1 uncultured bacterium | reverse complement strand
CGCGACAATCGTCGCTTTAATGACCAAGCTAAGAAACAGCAAGGTCAGCAAAATCGTGGCAATGAGCGCCGTCAACAAGAGGACAAACGTCCACATCAAGCGGCTCCACGTATTGACTTTAAAGCCCGTGCAGCAGCCCTAAAAGCAGAGCAAAATGCAGAGTATGCACGTTCAAGTGAGGAACGCTTCAAGCAGTATCAGGCTGCTAAAGAAGCCTTGGCTCAAGCTAACAAACGCAAGGAACCAGAGGAAATCTTTGAAGAAGTGGCTAAGTTAGCTGAACAAGCGCAACAAGAACAGCAAGTTCAAGCAGTGGTTGAAACAGCTCCTGTAGCTAAAGAAGCACCAGTGGATACACGTCGTAAAAAACAAGCTCGACCAGATAAAAATCGTGACGATTATGATCACGAAGAAGATGGTCCTAGAAAAAACCAAAAGAATCGAAGTAGTCAAAATCAAGTGAGAAATCAAAAGAATAGTAACTGGAATAATAGTAATAACAAAAAGAATAAAAAAGGCAATAAGCAAAACAACCGCAATCAGGCTCCAAAACCTGTTACAGAGCGTAAATTCCATGAATTGCCAACAGAATTTGAGTATACAGATGGTATGACGGTTGCGGAAATCGCAAAACGTATCAAACGTGAACCAGCTGAAATCGTTAAGAAACTCTTTATGATGGGTGTCATGGCCACACAAAACCAATCCTTGGATGGGGAAACAATTGAACTCCTCATGGTGGATTATGGTATCGAAGCTAAACAAAAGGTTGAAGTGGATAATGCTGACATCGAACGTTTCTTTGTCGAAGATGGTTACCTCAATGAAGATGAATTGGTTGAGCGTCCACCAGTTGTAACTATCATGGGACACGTTGACCACGGTAAAACAACACTCCTAGATACCCTTCGTAACTCTCGTGTTGCAACAGGTGAAGCGGGTGGTATCACGCAGCATATCGGTGCCTACCAAATCGTGGAAAATGGCAAGAAGATTACCTTCCTTGATACACCAGGACACGCGGCCTTTACATCTATGCGTGCGCGTGGTGCTTCTGTTACCGATATTACTATCTTGGTCGTAGCGGCAGATGATGGGGTTATGCCTCAGACTATCGAAGCCATCAACCACTCAAAAGCGGCCAACGTTCCAATCATCGTAGCCATCAACAAGATTGATAAACCAGGTGCTAACCCAGAACGCGTTATCGGTGAATTGGCAGAGCATGGTGTTATGTCAACCGCTTGGGGTGGAGATTCTGAATTTGTTGAGATCTCAGCTAAATTCAACCAAAACATCGAAGAATTGTTGGAAACAGTCCTTCTTGTGGCTGAAATCCAAGAACTTAAGGCAGACCCAACAGTGCGTGCTATCGGTACAGTTATCGAAGCGCGCTTGGATAAAGGAAAAGGTGCGGTCGCAACCCTTCTTGTTCAACAAGGTACCTTGAATGTTCAAGACCCAATCGTTGTCGGAAATACCTTTGGTCGTGTCCGTGCTATGACCAATGACCTTGGACGTCGTGTTAAGGTTGCTGGACCATCAACACCAGTTTCTATCACAGGTTTGAACGAAGCGCCAATGGCGGGTGACCACTTTGCCGTTTACGAGGATGAAAAATCTGCGCGTGCAGCAGGTGAAGAGCGTGCCAAACGTGCCCTTATGAAACAACGTCAAGCTACTCAACGTGTCAGCCTTGAAAACCTCTTTGATACGCTTAAAGCTGGTGAACTCAAATCAGTTAACGTGATCATCAAGGCCGATGTACAAGGTTCTGTTGAAGCCCTTTCTGCCTCACTTCAAAAGATCGACGTAGAAGGTGTCAAAGTGACCATCGTCCACTCAGCGGTCGGTGCGATCAACGAATCAGACGTGACTCTTGCCGAAGCTTCAAATGCCTTTATCGTTGGTTTCAACGTACGTCCTACACCACAAGCTCGTCAACAAGCAGAAGCTGACGATGTTGAAATCCGTCTCCACAGCATTATCTACAAGGTTATCGAAGAGATGGAAGAAGCCATGAAAGGGATGCTTGATCCAGAATTCGAAGAAAAAGTTATCGGTGAAGCAGTTATTCGTGAAACCTTCAAGGTGTCTAAAGTGGGAACCATCGGTGGATTCATGGTTATCAACGGTAAGGTTACCCGTGACTCTAAAGTCCGTGTTATCCGTGACGGTGTTGTTATCTATGATGGCGAACTCGCAAGCTTGAAACACTACAAAGACGACGTCAAAGAAGTTACAAACGGTCGTGAAGGTGGATTGATGATTGATGGCTACAATGATATCAAGACTGATGATGTGATTGAGGCGTATGTCATGGAAGAAATCAAGAGATAATAGAGAAACGATAGCCGATTTGACTCGTCGTCAACAGCGCCTTGATGAACCCTCAGTTCTATCTAAGGCTTGTTTCCTAGATTCAAATGGCTCTAGTTCCTCTATCTAATAAAAATAGCTAGGTCTGCTGGCCTAGCTTTTGGTTCAAAGTAGAGAAAGGAATATCATGGCAAATCATTTCCGTACGGATCGTGTGGGCATGGAAATCAAGCGTGAAGTCAATGAGATTTTGCAAAAGAAAGTCCGTGATCCGCGTGTCCAAGGTGTGACCATCACAGATGTTCAGATGCTAGGTGACTTGTCTGTTGCCAAGGTTTACTACACCATTTTGAGTAACCTTGCTTCGGATAATCAAAAAGCTCAAATCGGGCTTGAAAAAGCAACTGGTACCATCAAACGTGAACTTGGTCGCAATTTGAAATTGTATAAAATCCCAGATTTGACCTTCGTCAAAGACGAGTCCATCGAGTATGGAAACAAGATTGACGAGATGCTACGCAATCTGGATAAGAACTAAAGAAGAGGGGCAACCCTCTTTTTTGGTGTGTGCCAGTCCTCCTTATGGTATAATAAAATAAATAATATCATTTATAAACGATAATGGAGGTCGTCATGGACAATATCATCGATGTGTCAATTCCTGTTGCAGAAGTGGTGGATAAGCATCCAGAAGTCTTGGAAATC
>CAUQNI010000044.1:0-3321 GCA_963519555.1 uncultured bacterium | reverse complement strand
TGTAGAATAAAAGGAGGAATCTATGAACGCGATTCAAGAATCATTTACTGATAAATTATTTGCCAACTATGAAGCAAATGTAAAATACCAAGCGATTGAAAATGCTGCTAGCCACAACGGAATTTTTGCAGCCCTAGAACGTCGCCAAAGCCATGTAGACAATACCCCTGTTTTCTCATTGGATTTGACCAAGGACAAGGTTACTAACCAGAAAGCATCTGGTCGTTGCTGGATGTTTGCGGCTCTCAACACCTTCCGCCACAAACTTATCTCTCAATACAAACTGGAAAACTTTGAGTTATCACAGGCCCATACTTTCTTCTGGGACAAGTATGAGAAATCAAACTGGTTCTTGGAGCAAGTGATTGCGACTGCAGACCAAGATTTGACGAGCCGTAAGGTTAAATTCCTACTTCAAACACCTCAACAAGATGGCGGTCAATGGGATATGGTCGTTTCCCTCTTTGAGAAATATGGTGTCGTGCCTAAGTCAGTTTACCCTGAATCTGTTTCATCTAGCAGCAGCCGTGAGCTAAATGCAATCCTTAACAAATTGCTTCGCCAAGATGCTCAAATCTTGCGTGACTTGCTTGCTTCTGGTGCAGACCAAGCGACTGTCCAAGCTAAGAAAGAAGACCTCTTGCAAGAAATCTTTAACTTCCTTGCTATGTCATTAGGCCTTCCACCACGTAAATTTGACTTTGCTTATCGCGATAAGGATAACAACTACCAAAGCGAAAAGGGAATCACACCACAAGAGTTTTACAAGAAATATGTCAATCTTCCACTAGAAGACTATGTTTCTGTTATCAACGCACCAACTGCTGATAAACCTTACGGCAAATCTTACACAGTTGAGATGTTGGGAAATGTGGTTGGTAGCCGTGCAGTTCGCTACATCAACGTACCGATGGAGCGATTGAAAGAATTGGCGATTGCTCAAATGCAAACAGGAGAAACTGTTTGGTTTGGTTCTGATGTCGGCCAGCTCAGCAACCGCAAAGCTGGAATCCTTGCGACAGATGTTTATGACTTTGAATCAAGCATGGACATTAAACTTACTCAAGACAAGGCTGGACGTTTGGATTACAGCGAAAGCTTGATGACCCACGCCATGGTCTTGACAGGTGTGGATTTGGACGAAAATGGCAAATCAATCAAGTGGAAGGTTGAAAACTCTTGGGGAGACAAGGTCGGTACAGATGGTTACTTTGTTGCCTCAGACGCTTGGATGGACGAATACACTTATCAAATCGTTGTCCGTAAAGAATTGTTAACAACCGAAGAACAAGCTGCTTATGAAGCAGAGCCAATCATACTTGCACCTTGGGATCCAATGGGAGCCTTGGCAGAATAATACTCTTCGAAAATCTCTTCAAACCACGTCAGCTTCGCCTTGCCGTATATATGTTACTGACTTCGTCAGTTCTATCTACAACCTCAAAGCAGTGCTTTGAGCAACCTGCGGCTCGCTTCCTAGTTTGCTCTTTGATTTCCATTGAGTATAAAAGCATAGAAAAAAGGAATCAGGCTTAGAACCTGGTTCCTTTTGAGTTTCTTGATTACATGATACCGAAGAAACGAGCTGCGATACCTACTGCAAAGAGTGCAAGGATGATTGAGATTGGTGATACTTTTTTCTTAAGCAACCACATGCAAAGGAAAGTAAGGAGAAGTCCCATCAATCCTGGAATCAATGAATTCAACTGACCTTGAAGGGTTTGTGGTTGAATCTTATCTAGGCTCAATCCACCAAGTGCTTGTCCAAGGATACCTTTCAATTCAGCACCTGATACAGCTCCTTCTGGGAAGTTGATGTAGGCACCTTCAGCCAATTGTTTACCTGGAAGGTTAACAGTGAAGTTGATCGATACCCAACGTTGTACAAGAACAGCAAGGATGAACATACCAAGGATAGAAGCTCCTTTAGTGATGTCTTTCAAGATACCACCAGACATGTCTTTAGTGATTTCAGATCCAGCTTTGTAACCAAACTCTTGTGTGTACCATAGGAAGGCCATACGGATCGCATTCCATCCGAAGAAGAAGAGAAGTGGACCAACCAAGTTACCAGATGCAGCAAGTGATGCACCAAGAGCTCCAAGGATAGGACGAACTGTAAACCAGAATACTGGGTCACCGATACCAGCAAGAGGTCCCATCATACCGATTTTAACCCCTTGGATAGCAGCGTCGTCGATTTCAACACCGTTAGCACGTTCTTCTTCAAGTGCAAGAGTAACCCCCATGATTGGAGCAGCTACGTATGGGTGAGTGTTGAAGAACTCAAGGTGACGCTCAAGAGCAGCAGCTTGGTCTTCTTTAGTAGTGTACAATTTTTTGATAGCTGGGATCAACGAATAAGCCCAACCCAAGTTTTGCATACGCTCGTAGTTCCAAGAACCTTGAAGGAATTGTGAACGCCACCAAACTTTTTTACGATCTGATTTTGATAATTGAAGTTTTTCAGTCATGATTGTTCCCCTTTCTAGTAGTCTTCTAGGATATCACCGATTGGGTCGTTAGAAGTTGCAGCTCCTCCGCCACCGTTACCACCTTGTTTTGAAAGGTTAAGGTAGATGAAGGCAAGGGCAACACCGACTACACCAAGGGCAATCAAAGTCAGTTGAGAAATGGCAGCAAAAGCAAAACCGATTGCGAAGAATGGCCATACTTCACGAGTTGCCATCATGTTGATAACCATAGCGTAACCAACGGCAACGACCATAGCACCACCGACAGCCATACCACCGTTCAACCAGTCTGGCATCAATTTAAGAGCATCTTGAACGGCAGAAGCTGGGATAGCGATAAGGAAGGCAGCAGGGATAGCAATACGAAGACCTTGAAGAAGAAGTGCGATAAAGTGAGCACGTTCAACAGCTGCAATATTTCCTTCTTTAGCAGCAGCATCTGCAGTGTGAACCAAACCAACTGAGATTGTACGAACAATCATTGTCAAGAAAAGTCCAGCTACGGCAAGAGGGATAGCTGTTGCTGTTGCAACGGCGATACCTTCAGTAGTAAAGTTACCACCTTTGATCAAGATGATTGCTGCGGCAACAGATGCAAGAGCAGCGTCAGGAGCTACGGCAGCTCCGATGTTTGCCCAACCAAGGGCGATCATTTGAAGTGATCCACCAAGCATAACCCCTGCTTCGAGGTTACCAGTTGCAAGTCCGATAAGCGTACATGCGACGATTGGTTGATGGAATTGGAATTGGTCGAGGATACCTTCAAGACCTGCAAGGAAGGCAACAACTACAACCAAGATAGCAGAAATGATTGAAATATCTGACATGGTTTTATTCCTTTTCTATT
>CAUQNI010000043.1:0-3425 GCA_963519555.1 uncultured bacterium | reverse complement strand
GGAAATTGCTCACGAAACTCATCAGGAGTCTTAGCCCGACCACCCTTATAGTCCGCATACATCTCTGTACGGAAGGTCGTCTTTCCCGCATCAAAAGCCACCAAAATATGACTCGGCTCAACCCGCTCCAACAAATGACTCAACATCAACTGAAAGCCATAAATCGCATTGGTATGCAAACCAGCCGCATTCTTAAAACGGTCCAACTGCTGATAGAGCGCAAAAAACGCCCGAAAGGCCACAGAAGACCCATCAATCAATAATAATTTTTTCTTATCCATACACCCATTATAAAGGAAAGCACCAAAAAATACCATTGGAAAGAGCCAGACCAAGTATTTTTCAAACTTTTTCCGAATAAATAGATAGAGGCAGTGAATCTAGTAAACCTAGATTTAATACTCTTCGAAAATCTCTTCAAACCACGTCAACGTCGCCTTGCCGTACTCAAGTACAGCCTGCGGCTAGTTTCCTAGTTTGCTCTTTGATTTTCATTGAGTATAAGACTGTGGTATAATAGAAGGAGGAAATGAATGACTGTACGTCATCCGGGCATCAGCCCAACCAATGACTTGATAGCTAAGAAAATCTTTAGCAATCCAGAAATCACTTGTCAATTTATTCGCGATATGCTGGACTTACCAGCAAAAAATGTAACCATTTTGGAGGGGAGCAATATTCATGTACTACCTTCCTTGCCGTACTCGGCACAGGATTTCTACACTAGCATAGATGTCTTGGCGGAGTTGGACAATGGCACGCAGGTTATTATCGAAATCCAAGTTCATCATCAGAATTTTTTCATCAATCGCCTGTGGGCTTACTTGTGCAGTCAGGTCAATCAAAACCTAGAAAAAATTCGTCAACGTGAAGGTGATACTCATCAGAGTTACAAACACATCGCACCAGTATACGCAATCGCTATTGTGGATAGTAATTATTTCTCAGATGACCTGGCTTTTCATAGCTTTAGCATGCGAGAGGATACGACAGGTGAGGTTTTAACCATCACCAATAATGGACAAGAAAACCATCTGGTCAAGATGGCATTCTTGGAACTAAAAAAATACAGAGAAACCAGCAAAGATAAGGTTCGCAAGCCGTGGTTGGAGTTTTTCGGTAACAAACCCTTTACACAGCAACCCGAGCGAGCCATCAGCCAGGCAGACCAACTGCTAGACTACAAGAGCTGGTCCGAGGAGGATAGGAAGATGTTTAGCCAACTACGTATGCGAGAAGAACAAGCCTTGTTAGCGCAGGATTATGCCTTGGAAACTGCTAGGGCAGAAGGGATTGAACAAGGCATCGAACAAGGGATTGAACAAGGTTTAGAGCGCGGCCGTGCTGAGGGGATTGAACAGGGACTGGAGCGTGGGAAAGTTGAAGGAAGTTTGTCTATGCTACTAAATCTAGTCCGTCAAGGTCTTCTGACTTCCGAGGTTGCCAGCCAGCAGTTAGGTATGACTGTCTCTGAGTTTGAAGAACTATTGAAAGAACATCACAAATAAGAACTCAAAAAATACAGAGAAACCAGCAAAGACGAGGTTCGCAAGCCATGGTTGGAGTTTTTCGGGAATAAACCCTTTACCCAACAACCTGAGCGAGCCATCAGCCAGGCAGACCAACTGCTAGACTACAAGAGCTGGTCCGAGGAGGATAGGAAGATGTTTAGCCAACTACGTATGCGAGAAGAACAAGCCTTGTTAGCGCAGGATTATGCCTTGGAACGAGCCGAAGAAAAAGGTTTAGAGCGTGGACGAGCAGAGGGAGTTGAACAAGGTCTAGAGCGTGGGAAAATCTTTACCTTTCTAGATTTAGTACGCCAACATGTTCTAACTTCCGAATTTGCGAGTCAGCAATTAGGTATGACTGTCTCTGAGTTTGAGGTGTTGTTGTAAATTTATAAACATAAAAGTGAACAAGACTGAATCATCGTTTTGTTCACTTTTTTCTTCTTTTTAACAGAACTCTCACTATAACCCATATCACAAAAAGAGAAGGCAACAAATCCTTCTCTTTTATATCTTCAAAAATTAGTTTTTACGTTTCACAAATGGAAGGGCACCAAGGAGCAAACCTAGGAATCCTAATGATGCAACTGCAACGTTATCTTTACCACCAGTGTTTGGAAGTTCTTTCTTATCTTCTGATTTTGCAGCTGGTGCTTGATAAGTGTTGTCTTGGCTAGTTCCTGCTACAGCTGGTGTTGCTGTCTCTGTAGAAGCTGGAGTCGGTGTCTCTGCAGAAGTTGGATCTGGTGACTCTGCTTGAGCTGGAGCTGAAGCTGGTGATTCTGCTTGAGTTGAAGCTGGTGTTTGTGTTGGTTTGTTAATAATATAACGGTCACCTGGGTAAGGGCCACCATTATTTGGTAATTTAGGTTGCTCTTGTTTAGGTTGCTCTGATTCAATATAAGGAAGAAGTTCTGGCTGAACAAGTGGTTTTACACCATTTAAAGCAATATCAAGTTCTTCTTCTAATGCTTTAGTATCTTTTCCAGCAGCTTTATCTGCTGCAATTTGACTAGTTAAAACACGTACTTCTTCAAGTTCACGATCAGCAACATATGAATAGTAATCTTCATCCGCTTGATTCAATGCTTCTTCAGCATCTTTCAAATCTTGATCTGCTTGTTTTAAAGCTTTTTCTGCTTCCTCTTTTGATTTAGAATCTGTTGCAGCTGCTAATTCCTCTTGAGCTACTTTAACATTTTCTTTAGCTGATTCTACAGCTGCTTTAGCTTCTTCTCTGTTAGATTCAGCTTCTTTTTCATCATGTTTAGCTGCAGCTAGTCTCTCTTCAGCATCTTTAACGTCTGTTTTTTCCGCATCTAAACTTTTGTTAATTTTATCTTGAACGTCAGCAGAAATTCCACCATTTACTGGTTTAACTTCTGTAACTTCGCCTGATTCGTTACGAACCAATTCAGCACCTGGAGCATGAGTAGGGGCTACAGTATCTGATTCTGTTTGGCTAGTTTTTACTAAATCTTTTAGCACATCTTCAGGGCTAATTTGATTTTCATCAATAGCTTTTAACAAATCCTCTTTACCGATAGCTGCTTTAGCTGCTAAGATCGCTACCTCTTTATTAGTAATCTTATCATTTTCATTGATAGCTTTTTCAGCTTCTTTTTCTAAATCTGTAAAGTATTCAGCAACATCCTCCTTAGTCAAAGTAGCTGCTTCTTCAGCCTTCACAACTGATGGGTGAGAAGCAAGGAAACCTGCTCCCAGAACGGCTACACTTGCTAAGCTAGCAGTGAGAAGTTTTTTCTTATCCATAAAGTATTTACCACCTTTAATATCTTTTTGCCATCATTCTACCATTTTCTTTCGGAAAAATCAAGAAATAAGACCCTATTGACAAAAAAGAGACTGGGACAATAGTCTCTTTTCTCCAAAAAAAGCAACGGATTTGCCGTT
>CAUQNI010000042.1:0-4429 GCA_963519555.1 uncultured bacterium | reverse complement strand
CCTTGAAATCCAAGAAATGAGGCAACAGTTTGCAATTTGAGATTGGCAATACCATGTAAATCTGAACTACGGCGTTCAAAAGCTTCATCATACAAATCCACCTTGTACTGCTGACTGTAGTCTAAACCATGCTCTGCTAGAATAGGCAAATCACTTTTAGCAGCATTGTATCCAACCATCGGCAAAGAACCCACAAACTCTTGGAAATCTTTTATGACTTTCTCCACTGGAGGAGCATCTTTTAAGGTCTCAGCTGTAATCCCAGTCAAACCATTGATAAAACTTTTTAGAGGCACACTGGTATGGACATAGGAATCATAGGCATCGATTTCCTGACCATCTCTAAAACGCACTGCCGATACTTGAATCAAGTGTGTTTGCCCTTCATGCTGATTAAATTCTAAATCGAAAGCAATGTAATCTTCTAATCGTTCCATTCTCTATCTCTCCTCTACTGTTATTTTATACTCTTCGAAAATCTCTTCAAACCGCTTCAGCTTCGCCTTGCCGTAGATATATGTAACTGACTTCGTCAGTCTTATCTACAACCTCAAAGCAGTGCTTTGAGCAGCCTGCGGCTAGCTTCCTAGTTTGCTATTTGATTTTCATTGAGTATTAATTGAGCAACTATACTATTTAGAAATAAAAGAAGCCATCAGGTTAGCATGTAACCTAAACAGCTCCTTGATTATCCTCCAAATAAACGAGCAAAAAAGCCTTTCTTAGTGGATTGGACTTCTTCTTTTGCTTGGTCCAGCTCTAGCTTAAGATTTTCTTGATCCTTCATGGCTTGAAGGGTCAATTGTTGCTGCTGATCGAGTTGTTTGTCTTTCTCAGCAATCTGACGGTCCTTGATACGCATCTGCTCGTCTTTTTCTGATAACTGACGATCCTTGGCTTTTAATTGTTCATAGAGACGAAGAATTTCTGCATTCTTCTCATCAACCAGAATCTCCATCAGTTCACGTTGCTTGACATCTTCACTGACAGGCTCATCTTCAAAAATCGTTTTTTTATAGATTTCTTCTAGCTTAATCAAGCCACTTCTGGTAACGACTGTTACCCCTTTATCATTTTTATCTGTGTCTTCTTCTGGTAATTCTTTGACACGGTTATTGATTGCTTGGCGAGATAATCCTAAGACCTCTGCAATCTCACTGACGGTCATTTCAATACTCATAATATCCTCTGAAACGTTTTCTAGCTTTTCTTTACTTAAATCTTATCATAAGCTAGAAAAACTGTCAAATTTTCGCTTAATCTAAGGCCTTCAAAAAGGCTAACAAGACTTGGGCAGAGCGACGTCCAGCTTCGATAATAAACTCATCAAAAGAGATGTTTGCTTCATGGTTGGCATTGTCACTCATAGCTCGGATGACTAAGAATGGAAGATTAAGAGCATGCGCTGCCTGAGCAATCGCTGACCCCTCCATCTCAACAGCCAAAACATCTGGAAAATGGGACTTAATCGCTTCTATCTTGTCATTTCCTGCGACAAAACTATCTCCTGTAGCAATCAAACCAAGATGCCAATTCTGGTCCAATTGAGATAGACTCTCTTGGATTTTGGCAACAAAGGTTTTATCTGATTCGAAATAAAGCGGTTGTTGCGCCATTTGTCCATAAGCATAACCAAAAGCTGTGACATCCACATCATGATAGGCTAACTTGTCAGCAATCACGACATCCCCAACAGCGATACCCTCTGCTACTGCTCCAGCAGATCCCGTATTAATTAGAGCATCCACTTGGAAATGATCAGCCAAAATCGCCACACTCATAGCAGACATGACCTTACCAATTCCACTTTCTACAAGAACGACTTCATGAGAGGCAATGGTTCCTGTGTGATAGGTATTCCCCAAAACAACTTGCTCCTGGGCATTGTCTAAATGCTGGACCAGATAAGCCAGTTCTTCTGGCATAGCCGCAATAATTCCTATTTTCATTTCAATTCCTTTTCTATTACAAAAGTTTCATTGCTAAGACAAGTAAAATTAAGAGAAAGATGACTGCAAATAAAATCTTATTCAACTTAGAATTGAAGACATTTCTCTTGGTATTTTCAATGCGACGGCTTTTATGAATAGACGGTTCGACCTGAATCTTCAAGGTTTCCTGGCTAAAACCATGTTCCTTAGGGTTGGCATAACCAAAACGGGAAGATGAAGTTGGTAAAATCTTGGTCTCCTCATCATCTAGCAAAGGGGGACCTGAAATTTTTTCGCCTCTATTAGCTCTTTCAATCATTTCATCCGTTAATAAAGGTTTACCCATACTGACCTCCTCTATTTTTTGTGCAATTCCCAATACTGAACAGCCATAATTGTCTTGGCATCGCAGATATGACCTGATTGGATTAATTCTTTGGCTTCCCCTAGACTCACTTCAAGGACTTCCAAGGTCTCATCCTCATCCTGCGGACGTGGATTTTCCACCTTTGTCAAATCGCTTGCTAGGTATAGTTTTAACTTTTCATTACAAAAGCCAATGGCTGAATAAAAGTCATACAAGAGTTCTAACTTCCCTGTATAGGCTGTTTCTTCCTCTAATTCACGCAGAGCCGCTGCAACAGGGTCTGTATTCTCTCCTACTTCCAATTTTCCAGCTGGAATTTCGTAAGAGACAGCCTCGATGGCTTTGCGATACTGCTTGACCAGGATGAGTTTTTCTTCATCCGTTACAGCTAAAACACAGACAGCTCCATTGTGGAAAATCAAATCCCGTTGGGCAGTTCCTTTACCTTCTGGTAATTCAACCTGATCTTGGACCAGTTTAAAAATTGGTCCTTGATAGATTTCTTTTCGGCTAAGCGTTTTTTCTTCAAATTCCATGATAGGCTCCTACTGATTCTTAGGATGATGAGGAAGGCGAGTTGCATATTCGTCTTTATTGACCTGACGTCCGCGACCAATAGCAATCGCATCTGCTGGCACGTCTTTGGTAATAGTTGAACCAGCTCCAACGAGTGAATTGTCTCCAAGTTCTACTGGCGCAATAATGGTTGAATTTGAACCAACAAAGACATTGTTGCCAATGACTGTCTTGTATTTGTTTTTGCCATCGTAGTTGACTGTAATAGTTCCTGCACCGAAGTTAACGTTGCTACCAACTTCACAGTTTCCGATATAAGTCAAATGACCAGCCTTGGTATTTTCACCGATTGAAGAGCCTTTAACTTCAACAAAGTTACCAATATGGACTTGGGCAGCTAGACTTGAACCTGGACGAATGTGGGCGTATGGTCCAACAGTTACACCGTCTGCAACACTGCTTTCCTCAATCATAGAATTGGTAATGACTGCCCCTGCTCCGATAGTGCTATCCACTATATACGTTCCATTAGTCAAAACAGTCTCAGCACCAATTTTCGTTTGCCCTTTCAAGGTAACATTGGCTTCGAGTTGAACTTCAGGCGCAATCTCAACATCAATATCGATATAAGTTGCTTCTGGATTGACAAAGCTAACGCCATTGACCATATGTTGATGATTGATGCGACGACGCATCACTGCTTCAGCGGTCGCAAGAGCCACACGGTCGTTTACCCCAAGACTTTCATCAAAATCTTTCAAAGTATAAGCACCAACTTTTTCACCAGCTTCACGGAAAATGCCAATGACATCTGTGATATAGTATTCTCCTTGAGCATTATTGGTATTGATATTTTTCAAAGCCTCAAACAAACGCTCGTTGTCAAAAACGTAAGTTCCAGTGTTGATTTCCTTGATTTGCTTTTCAAAATCTGTAGCATCCTTCTGCTCAACAATGCGAAGAACTTCAGCATTGTCATTACGAACAATTCGTCCATAGCCAAAAGGATTATCTGTTTCAGCAGTCAAGATAGTGGCCACATTTTTATGATTGATGTGGAAATCAATCAAGTTTTTCAAGCTTTCACCTGTGATTAAAGGAGTATCTCCTGCAATGACCAAGGTGTGACCTGACAAACCTTCTAGGATAGGTTCTGTCATCATAACTGCATGTCCAGTCCCTAACTGTTCAGATTGAGTCACAAATTCTGTCTGTCCAGCCAAGACCTCCTCAACCAATTCTGCCTTGTGTCCGACAACTGTTACTGTCTTTTCAGGTTGGATAGCTCCCACACTACGGAAAACATGTTCCAGCATAGAAATACCCGCAACCTTGTGCAACACTTTTGGCAAATCAGATTTCATGCGAGTTCCTTTACCCGCTGCTAAAATAATGGCATAATTTGACATAATCTTCTCTTTTCTCTAGAAATTCCCTTTTATTATACCATATTTCAAATCATTCCGCGCCCTTGAATGAAAAAATGCTCCAAAGTCCTTTCCTTAACCCATTTTTTGAGTATTTTTTTTTGATTTTTTCCCATTTTTAAGGTAAAATTATGAGATATGAGAAAGAAAATTAATCCGCTTATTTTATTTGGTTTTTTTGGGATTAT
>CAUQNI010000041.1:0-4943 GCA_963519555.1 uncultured bacterium | reverse complement strand
ATTGACACAGTTGTTGCGACTTTAGTCGCTTACAAATGTGGCTGCAACCTGACAAGGTCAGTTGCCTCAAAGCGTTAATCAATACGATTATATCAACGTTTCAAAGCACTCAAGAGTTTACCTCATGGGTGCTTTTTTTATGTTTTTTGAAAAAGTTCACTTCAAAGTTTACCTTATTTTCACCTTATTGTTTTAAAGACTTTAAGGCAAATTCACCAACTGCTATAGGAACTACATTAGAAGTATTGACATAAATCTGAGTTGTACCTGTATCGCTATGTGTTAGTGCTTTATAGATTACATAGTTTAATCCAGTTTTAGCCATTTTATTTTCTCCTTTATTTTATTATTTCTTGAGTATTAGTTTCTCAGCAAAAACGTTGAGAGCAGGTACGACAGAATTTACATTCAGCGAAGTATCTGATAAGAAAATAGGGTTGACTGCCTCAACAAGAGCATCTTCTGGAAAGACAGTGGTAGAAGCAGGTGTAATAACGTGGAAGGCACCATGAGTTTCACTATTTAGAATATGTCTTTGGTACTTTCTTTCCTTACCAAAGACATAACGAGGAACGTTCCCTAATTTTTCATAGTAAGCTGGACCGATAAATTCTGATTTCATTTTTAAAGTTTCTGGGATCATATGTTGTTTCCTTTCTGATTGTAAAATAAAAAGAGTTAAGCTGGTAGCTTCACTCTTGAGTAGTAGTGAGTAGAGAGTTTACGTTTAAACATTTCTAGTATAGAATTCCACTTCGGCATGAGAAAATCCTGTAACAAGTGATTTCTTTGCTAAAGACTCTAAGTTATTCAAAGCTTGAGTGTATAGTTGTGCGATTAGTTTATCAGATGAACTGAAGATTCTATAAGTAAATGTGTAATTATCGTAAAGCCGTTTACATTGTAGTGCGAAAAAAGTTTGTCATAGTTTCCTCCTTTAGTGTAAAAGTAAAAAAGCTACTAAGAAAAAGAATACATAGTAGCTTTAGAGTGAGTTTATCGAGGTAGATAGACAGCAGTAAAGAAAAGTTATTTGGCTGAAGGAACTATCCTTCACGGTGGCAACGTTTAGCAAGGTGCTTTGCATCAATTACCATCGCTTTCCCAGCCAACCTCAATAGGTAGTCATTATCATACCCATTGGGTTCTCTTACGCCCTTTGGCGAAGCCAGTTCACTTTACTATTCGGAAAAGTGCGAAAGTCCGAAATGCGTGGAAGCCCACAAAATATTTTAAATCTTCACTTCAACCATCTAACAGACTTGACTTTTCTTTCCAAAACATTTACAATAAAGGTACGAAGTTTGGTGTAGTTTGATAGTCAGTCCTCTGGTTGTCAGATGCACTTTTTATTTAATTGTCAATGATTGTGATTTAGCCTTGAAGATAAGGTTATTATTTTTAATCGATATACAACTACTAGTTGTTGGTTACATTATACAACCATTAGTTGTTGCCAACGGTTTTCTGCCAAATTTTAAAATAATTTTTTGAGGTCACATATGGAATTCGCGGAACGCTTAAAAAAAGTAAGGAAACAAGTAAAACTAACACAAGCTCAAATAGCTGAAAAACTAGATATTTCCCAACAGGCATATGCCTCATGGGAACGTGGAGCTAAAAAACCAACACAAGAAAATCTTGTTAAGATTGCACAAGTTTTAAATGTGTCCGTTGATTATTTAGTTGGTAATTCTGATGAAGAAAATACCAATAAAGAGTTAGTGGATATTGAGATCCTCTTCCGTAAAAATTTAGAAGGCCTAACTGATGCGGAGAAAACAGTTTTTAGACAAGAGTTAGTTGTCTTTATGGAGGAACGGAAAAAACTTTTTGAAAAGAATAATTAAATAGAATGGGATTAAAGGAACAGATAATTCCAAAAGGAGTGATAAGACTCAATTGCCGAAAGTGAAATTAGGAAAAATCTAGAAAGGTTTTACTAATTATACAGGCAGATTAGCAGAAGTATTTGGGGTGACATTGGAAGAATTAGTAGAAATATATGTAAGTATAAATTTTGAGTGTAGTGTTAGAACGTCAGAGTGTGATAATCAAGAATGACAATACCTCTTGACAAAATTATTTGTAAACATTTCACGAGTGTGACTAAAGGTCGAGATTATAAATAAAAGATACTTTAATGTAAATAATTATAGTTTAGGAAGGAATTAAGATAGTGAAAAACAAGAAACAAGATAAGAAAAAAATAACAAAAGAGGAACAGATACAGAAAGAAGCTATAATTAGGACTATTATTACGTTTAGTGCATCGCTTTTAACGAGTTTTTTTCTGCCTCTACTGCTATCTCTCATGATTTTAGGTTTTAATCGTAATCCGTTAGATATTATGCTATCATTCTTAACAAATGGTACAATTATAACCATTGTAATCTCTCATATAATTACATATGTTACAAACTTTTTTGACATGACCTATATTTTTTACGACTATAAATTGTGGAAGCTTTCTGAAAATCATACAGTTGAAGCATTAGAAGCAAGATTTTTCTTTGGTGCTTTCGGATTGTTATTTATGTCCATGATTTCACTTATTTCTTTTTGGAGTTATCCAGATCCTTTTACATTAAATTGGAGGATTATACTCTCCCTTATATTTGCTAGTGTAATTTTAATTCTTGATATTATATTTAACTATAAATTTACTTTGAAAAGGGAAAAGGAGAAGACTGAAAAATATGCGATGCTTGATTTCTTAAATGATTTAGAGGAAAGCCAAGAAGAAATGCAAAATAACAAAGATGCAACAGAATTTAGTAGAGGTAAGATTTAATGGATTATTTAAAAAGCAATGTTACAGGAAAAGAGCTATCATTTGAATTTATTGAGTTTGAGCAACCAGCAGGGAGAATGTATATGGGAGTATTACTCGCATCGGAAATTTATCAAGTAGCAAAAGTAAACAGACTTTCTGATACTTATAATAATAACGAGAGAGATTATGACCGTTACACTCAAAGAGATTTAAAAAGTGGAAGAATATCAGAAATATCTTCATACGCGGAGAGTAACGATGCAATTTTTCCGACTCCTATAATATTATCAGGTGATAGTAAATATGTTGCCTTTGAAGGTGGTAAGTTTTATTTTAAAAATGATGCTGGGAGAAAGTTTTCCATAATAGATGGACAACATCGTTTATTCGGTATTATGGAGTCTGATAAGAAAGATGATTTGATTCTTCCTTGTGTATTCATGTTTAATACTGAGCCATATGAAGATGCAATGATATTTATTACGATTAATGGCAAGCAAGTTCGTGTACCTAGTTCAATTATCTATGAATTGTTTGACATCTCACCCAATAGAAGTGTAGAAAAGACGTTACATAATCTTGCTAAAACATTTAATAATGATAGTGAATCACCTTTTAATAACACGATAAAAATGTTAGGTTACAAAATGAGTAATCAAGACTTTGCACCAATTACACAAAGTTCTTTTGTGACGCCTTTAAAAGATTTAATTGAAAAAAACAAAATTTTTAGAGAATTGTTTGAAACCGATCAAGACAATATCATATATAAAATCTTATTTAATTATTTTTCTGCCTTAGCAGATGTTTTTGATAAAGATTGGGGTAACAAAGACTCAATTTTACAGAAATCGGTTGGTTTTAAGGCCTTAGTAATGTTTTTAGATAGAGTTTTAATTCCTGAAGCGGAGAAAAGAAAAGACTTTACAAAAGACTTTTTTAAAGAAAGATTGAAAATAGTTTCTGATAATATCAATACACCGATTACTTCAAATGAATTTGGTTCAAGTTATGGCGAGGCAAAAAAATTATTTGATGAATTAAAAAATTCTCTAGAGAGTAATACTCATAAAGAAAATGATTAGATTACTATTGTATATAATAAGTGTAAATATTTTTTGGATAGTAGAGTTTAAAACTCTTAATCAGTAGATTTCGGCCAATCTTTCTTAGAGAATAAATTCAATTAATTTGGTTAAATTTTGTATTGCCAAAGAAAAAAGGAGGTACAAGTTGGAGAATTTGTATGTAGGTGTTCAACAAAGAGTCAAGCAACTTCTTTATCAGTTAATAAAGGATCGAGACATTCCTTTATTAAAATACACCTTTCGTTTTTTCTTTGATTACTATGTAAGTGAAAATAAAATAATAGTGTTTCCTTACCACTTTTCAGGGAGAAAGATAGAAGGTCTGACAGTTATTGATGAATTAGGAGTTAGTATTTCCTATGAACAGGAGAATCCTGTTGCGAAACAAAATTTCACACTTTGTCATGAACTAGGACACTTCCTTTTAGAGCATGAAGAAGGATATTTCACAGATTCAGTCGATAATCAAGATAGTCAGATTGAACGAGAAGCTAATGTCTTTTCAGCTGTAGTTTTGATGCCTGATATTGTTCTATTATCTAAAATTTATTATAGTTGTGATAGCTTTCAAAAGGTACAAGGGGACTTAGAAGTATCAAAACAAGCTTTGTACTTTCGTTTGCTGGATTTGTTTCGAGAGTACCTTCCGTCCAATGAAGATAGGTTTAAGCAAGCTATTGATGATTATATACAGCGGCAAAACGCATCAATCGTTCTTTTATTTCATGAAATAAAAGAACAGATTATTAATGAATTTAATCAATACAGACCATCTTTTAAAAAACAACTTCAAAATCGTATCATTCATAAAGGATTTGTGTCTAGCGAAGAGTTACCAGAACTACTTAAACAAGAAAATTGGGAAATTCTTAAGAAAAGTATAAAAAACTTAAGAATATGGTTAATTTATAATAAGGGAAATTCTGTAGCATATGCTTGGGATTGTACGAAACTTTCGGAACAAGAGGCAAGGAAAAAAGCAGAATTACAGTTACTAATGATGTAAAAAACAATAAAGAGAATTAAAGAGACTGGGACAATAGTCTCTTTTCTCCAAAAAAAGCAACGGATTTGCCGTT
>CAUQNI010000040.1:0-5209 GCA_963519555.1 uncultured bacterium | reverse complement strand
GGTCCCACACCAGGTAAGACATGCAAGGGTTGATGTAGATTCATGCTCCACTCCTTTCTTTTTAATAATATTCTCTCGGAATGCGGTCACTGAGGAGACAAACCACCTCATAGTTAATGGTTCCACGATAGGTCGCTACCTGAGTTGCTGTGATTTCCTTGTCCCCGTTGGTGCCAATCAAGGTTACCTTTGTTCCCAGCGGATAAAGTTTAGGCAAACGAATAGTAATTTGGTCCATAGAAACTCGCCCAACGATTGGGCAAGCTTGACCATCTACCAAGACAGAGAAATTCTGCATGTCTCGTGTCCAACCATCTGCATAGCCGATTGGCACCGTCGCAATGACTTGCTCGCTATCCGCCTGATAGGTCGCGCCATAGCCCATGCAAGCCCCAGCTGGAACTGTCTTGACATGAACCAAGGCAGATTCCAAGGTCAAGGCTGGAGTCAAGTCATAAGGCAAGTCCAAGACTTCTCCGCTCGGATTGAGACCATACATGGCATCTCCCATACGGACGGCATTGAAAATAGTCTCTGCATGCCATAGAGTCGTTGCCGAATTACTGGCATGAATCAGATCTGGAAGGCCTTTCATACTGGCCAAAATAGTTTTAAACCGTTCTAACTGCCCATTAAAGTAGGTATCTGATTCCTCATCCGCAGTCGCAAAGTGGGTAAAAATCCCCTCAACACGAGCACCATGTTGTTGAAGCAAGTCTTGAGCCTGCTCAGCCTCACTAGCCTCTCTAAAACCAATCCGTCCCATCCCTGAGTCAATCTTGAGGTGGACTGTCAATCCAGCTAGGTCTGTTTCCTTATCTAAGAGTGCTTGGATCCACTCCAGCCCAGCCACTGTCAAGATGATGTCGTATTCTTTAGCTAGAGCAACAGCTTCTAGCTCAGAAACTCCTAAAATAAGGATTTTCTTGCTGAGTCCAGCCTGTCTGAGTTCAATGGCCTCATCGATATTGGAAACGCAAAAACCATCAACATCTTCTTGGATTGCCTTAGCAACGGCAACAGCGCCATGACCATAGGCATTGGCCTTGACCACAGCCAACTTGAGCGTTCCTTTAGGGATATGAGCCCCCATTTGCTGAATGTTTTGTCGAATAGCTCCCAGATGAATCAGAGCCTTGGTTGGTCTATGTGGACTAGCTTTCATGATTTTCCTCCAAAATGACACTGGCTGTCACAAACTGATCTGTATGGCTGATAGACAGCCAAATCTTCCCTGAAAATGGTGCCTGACTAAAATAAGGTGCCCCGCGTTCATTGTTCAAAACTTCCAAATCCTGAAAACCGAGCTTGCCAATGCCAGTTCCCAGAGCCTTGGAAAAGGCCTCCTTAGCCGACCAGCGACCAGCCAAATATTCAATCTGCCTGCGCCCTTTAAGACTACTAAAACGCTCCATTTCCTTAGCTGTCAGCACGCGCTTGGCAAAACCTTCATGTCGTGTAACTGCGCTTTCTATCGAAGCCAATTCTTCGATGTCAATTCCGTGTCCAACTATCATTCTCATCAAAAGGAGTTGAGATTCCCCAACTCCATCCTTTTCACTTATTTTGTCAAGGTAGCATAAATCTCTTCTACCAAAGCCTCTGTATTTTCCCAACCTAGGCAAGGATCGGTAATAGAGCAACCAAAGACCTCTGGTTGGTTTTGACGACCATCTGCTAGGTAAGATTCAATCATAAAGCCTCGAACTATCTTTTTAATTTTCTCATTCCAATCACGATTTTGCAAGGTCTTACGAACCACTCGAATCTGCTCCATATATTGCTTGCCTGAGTTATCATGGTTGGTGTCAATGAGGATAAAAGGATTTTCAAGTCCCATTGCCTCATAACGTTCAATAGCATTTAGCAAAGTTTCGTAGTAAAAGTTAGGCTCATTTTTCCCATATTCATTGATTGCGCCACGAAGGATGACGTGGGCCAAAGGATTTCCTGAAGTCTCAACTTCTTGACCATGGAAGAGGAAGGTCTGTTTGTTTTGAGCGGCATAGATACCGTTAAACATAACACCAAGATTTCCTGAGGTTGGATTTTTCATCCCTACTGGTGCATCAATCCCTGAGGCCACAAAGCGGTGCTCTTGGTCTTCCACAGAACGAGCCCCAACAGCATGGTAGCTGACCAAATCATCTACCAAGACCAGATTTGACGGATAAAGCATCTCATCTGCTGTTGTCAAACCAGTCTCTGTAATCACGCGGTAGTGCAACTGGCGCACAGCCTGCAAGCCGTTAATCAGGCTTGGAGCCTTAGAAGTATCTGGTTGGTGAACCAAACCTTTATAGCCATCTCCGTTGGTGCGAGGTTTAGCTGTATAAACACGCATAACCATGAAAATCTTGTCTGCCACCTTCTTCTGCAAGGCAGATAAACGGCGGGCATATTCCAAGACAGCCTCTTCATTGTCAGAAGAGCAAGGACCAATCACCAAAAGGATACGGTCATCTTCTCCTGAAATAATGTCTGCCAATTCTCTATCACGACGCTCCTTTAGTCGCAAGGCTTCCGCAGACAATTGGGTTTCTGCTTTGATTGCTTCAATATCGATTTCTTGACCTTTTTCAATAAATGCCATCTTATTCTCCTAGCGTTTGGTAGATTTCTCTGACAAGGGCTTCCGTATTTTCCCAGCCTAGACAAGGGTCTGTGATAGACTTGCCAAATACTTCTGGTTCGTTTTGACGGCCGTCTTCTAGATAAGACTCAATCATAAAGCCACGAACGTACTGCTTGATTTTTTCATTCCAATCACGGTTAATCAAGGTCTGGCGGACAATTCGAATCTGATCCATATATTGCTTACCAGAATTGTCATGATTGGTGTCCACGATGATAAAGGGATTTTCCAAGCCCATCTTCTCATACTGGGCAATGGTATCCATCAAATTATCATAGTAGTAGTTAGGAATATTCTTACCATACTCATTGGTCGCTCCACGAAGAATGGCATGCGAAAGCGGGTTCCCAGTTGTTTCCACTTCTTTTCCTAGGAAAAGGAAACTTTGTTTATTTTGAGCAGCATAAATCCCATTAAACATGACATTGAGATTTCCAGATGTTGGATTTTTAAAGCCAGTCGCGAAATCTGCCCCACTTGCTACAAAGCGGTGTTGCTGGTCTTCAACTGAACGGGCACCAACTGCCATGTAAGAAATCAAATCATCCACTAGCGGAAGATTTTCAGGATAAAGCATTTCGTCAGCTGTTGTCATGCCTGTTTCTGTGATGACACGATAGTGAAGATGGCGAACAGCTTTGATTCCGTTGATGAGGCTAGGGGCTTCTGCCGCATTAGGCTGGTGAATCAAGCCCTTGTAGCCATCTCCGTTAGTACGAGGTTTAGCAGTATAAACACGCATAACCATAAAGATACGGTCTGCCACTTCTTCTTGTAGAACCGCCAAACGCTTAGCGTACTCAAGAACAGCTTCTTCATTGTCAGATGAGCATGGCCCGATTACCAAGAGAATCCGCTGGTCTTCTCCACGTATAATGGCTTCTAGCTCTTGATCACGCTGTGATTTTCTCTCCAAAGCTTGGCCGTCTAATTTTGATAAGGCACGAACTTCTTCAATATTAATTTTAGGACTTTTTGCTGTAAATACCATAACTCATCTCCTTATAAAGCAAACGGATACCAAGTAAAAATTTACTTTTCACAAGGTATCCGCCTCTAAACTATCTCATTTTATTGTCTTTTACCGTGACAGTTTTTAAACTTCTTACCAGAACCACATGGGCAAAGTTCATTCCGTCCAATCTGGCTCAAATCCAAATCTTCTGGCATGTTTGCTTGGTGGGCAGCGATATTGCGAGTCGCTGTTGTACTGATATGGTGTTCTGCTTGTGGTCTTTCTTGTTCATGAATTTGTGCTTTCATCATCAAACGTGTCACATCAAACTCAATCGAACCAATCATATCATTAAACATACGGAAACCTTCTGCCTGATACTCAACAACTGGGTTGTTCTGAGCATAGCCACGAAGTCCAACCGCGTTACGCAATTGATCGAGGGCATCGATATGATCTGTCCACTTGTTATCTACCACTCGTAGAATCAAAACTTTTTGGAATTCTTTGACTGCTTCTTCATCGCGTAGTTTTGAAACCTGACTATCGTAAACTTGCAAGGCACGTTGGAAGAGCTCTTCCTTAATGGCCTTATCAGACAAGCCTGACAAGTCTTCGATTGAAATTGAATCTTCAGGAAGCAAGTTGTACTTAGCAAAGTTCAAAATTGCTTCTAATTTTTCATCCTGTTTGGCACGCGCATGACCATCAACAACACGTTCAATCGTGCGTTTGATCATAGCCTGAATTTCAGGTGCCAAATCACGGTCTGCAGTGATGACATCGTAACGTTGAGCATAGATAATCTCACGTTGTTCACGCATGACATCGTCGTATTGAAGGACTTGTTTACGAGTATCGTAGTTATTCCCTTCGACACGTTTTTGCGCCGCCTCAACCTGACGCGTCAACATACGAGACTCAATCGCCTCTTCAGACATGTTCAAGCGTTCAAAGATCCCTTTCAAGCGTTCAGAACCAAAACGTTTCATCAAATCATCTTCAAGAGATAGGTAGAATTGTGACTCACCTGGGTCTCCTTGACGACCTGAACGTCCACGAAGCTGATTATCGATACGACGGCTTTCATGACGCTCTGTACCAATCACACAAAGTCCACCCAATTCTCGAACTCCTTCACCAAGCTTGATGTCGGTACCACGACCTGCCATGTTGGTTGCGATAGTAACGGCACCACGTTGACCAGCATTCATGATAATTTGGGCTTCTTTATAGTGGTTTTTAGCGTTCAAGACTTCGTGAGGAACGCCAGCTGCGACCAATTTCTTAGAAATGTAGTCACTAGTTTCAACCGCTACTGTACCAACCAAGACAGGTTGACCTTTTTGGTAACGAGCCTTAACGTCTTCGACAACCGCTTTAAACTTAGCTTCGATACTTGCATAAAGAAGGTCTGAGTGGTCAATACGTTGAACAGGACGGTTTGTTGGGATTGGAATAACACGAATGTTGTAAATTTCACGGAATTCTTCTTCCTCAGTCTTACCTGTACCCGTCATACCAGACAATTTCTTGTACATACGGAAAAGATTTTGGTAAGTGATTGAGGCAGATGTCTTGGTTTCATCCTGAATTGGCACACCTTCTTTGGCTTCAAT
>CAUQNI010000039.1:0-5414 GCA_963519555.1 uncultured bacterium | reverse complement strand
AGAAGCGGAGCCACGTCCTTCCAGTCTCCAAATAGGACATTCCCTAATTTGACAACAGAGCTTGGTACAGCAGTTGCAAGTTCTCCCTCAAAGGTTACTTTAACACTGGTTTTCTTTTCAGCATTGGCGATAAATTGGATAATTTCTTGTGCGTTCATTTTTGTAGCAGTCATAGGCGCCTCCTAGTTCATTTTAATGATACCTATTCTACCAAAAAAGGCCTCAAATTTGAAGCCTTTTTGTTTGTTTTTAGGTATGATTTTTAGGGATGTGAGATAAAACGTGCTGTCGGTAAAAGCAAGCCCCTACCGATACAACCTAAAAACACTCTTCACAACTATCTCCCCGTGTTTTATTGACTATTCTAGTATAGCACACTTTTAGAATTAAGAAAAGACTTTTTATCTACTTTCTTTCGCTTCTTCTATCGATAGGAAAATCATGGGTAAAATAATCAAGGCCATAGCTAGAAGGAGGGACCAATCCACCACCAACCCTAAAAACAAAACACTCAAGAGAGCAGAGGAGAGAGGTTCACTAGCACTGATAACAGAAACCACCAAGGGAGAAACCAAGGACACCGCCTTCATGGAAATAAAAAAGGCAAAAGCCGTCCCAAAGAAAGCGATAATGAGGCAAATCAAGATACTCCAAATATCAAGAGTAAAGGAAAGATGATAAACTGGCGAGAGGACATTGCTAAATAAACCTGCCAAAATCATCCCCCACCCAACCGTGGGAACAAAACCATAGCGCTTCGCAAAAGGTTGGGGCAAGATGACATTAAACATGACTCCCATAGCACTCAGTAAGCCTGTCACAAGCGCTAGTGGTGTCATAGATAACTGAGAGAGATCTCCCTTTGTCGCCATCAAGCCAACACCCAGCATGGCAACCAAAACATAGAAAATAGCACTTTTTGACGCTCGTTTTTGATAAACCAAAAGATTGTAAAAAAGAATAAAGACAGGGCTGATAAACTGTAAAATAGTTGCTGTCGCAGCATTTGAGTATTCTACGCAGAGATAGAAAAAATACTGAACTGAGAAAATTCCCAAAATAGCATAGGCTAGAAAAGGCAGGTAATTTTTCTTGTCTCGCCAGATATCTAACACTTGTGACTTTAATTGCATTGCAGACCAAATGAGCACAAGACTCCCTGCCAGTGTTAAACGCATAGAGGTAATCCAGCCCGAAGAAACCTGATAATGAGTAAAGAAATACTCTCCTAGAATTCCACAGATTCCCCAGATTAAGCCAGATAGAAGCGAATAAATGGTTCCTTTAACAATCTTTTTCTGATACTGATTCATACCTTTATTGTAACACGAAAGGACAAAAGAAAAAAGTGGCAATCAATGCCACTTTCCTATCTTCCACTATTTGGTTGTGTAGATGATGAACTTGATGTACTGCTAGAGCTAGCACTTGAACTGCTACTTGAACTAGTGCTTGAGCTGGAAGGAGTTGGTAGAGTGCTAACGATACTTGACCAAGCATTTTGATAATCTGACTCACTTCCTCCAATAGCAAAGTGATAGCTGGTCGTAGGAGCTCCCGCCTTGTTAGCCCAATAGCTCGTTACAGTAGAACCTGAAAGATCCACCGTTTTTCCATTAACGGTTACTTTGCCTGGTTTCTGCCCTGTAGAACTGAGGACCTGAGATTGAGTCACACTAGAATCAAGATTAAAGCGTTCATTGCCCCAAACGCCAGGCTCAGCCTCTTGGATAGCATTAACCAAGTGAGCCATATATTTGGCATTTCGATAATGCCCAGCCCCCTTAGCCATCGGGCGATTGTCATCATGACCTAGCCAACCACCTAGAGTCAATCTTGGTGTCGAAAGTATGAGCCACATATTTTCATCTTCATTGGTTGTACCAGTCTTGCCAATCCAGTCTGCACGAGCTAAACTTGAATTGATAGAAGCCAAGTCCGTTTGGAAACTTGAAGTGATCCGAGATGAAATCACCTCACGAAGCAAGCTCTGCATAATCGTTGCTGTTGCCTTCGAGTACACTTGAACTGGTTTGTCTTGGAATTCATAGATTACTCTACCGTCAGATGATTCAATCTTAGAAATCACATGTTTCTGATGGTAGACACCGTTATTAGCTAGTGTCTGATAACCATTTGTATGCTGGGCAACTGTGACTTCAATACCACCGCCCATAGGCAGACTTTCGATACCATACTCTGGAATCTCGTAACCCATTTTCTCCATGTATCCCTTGACATCTACACCCTTCTCACGAAGCATACGATAGGTCCAATAGGCTGGGATATTCCATGAATAGTTCAAGGCTTCTCCCAGAGTCATCATACCTGTACCTGGACTGTTTACATACATGATAGGATTGCCATTAGAGAATTTTGTCGGATAATTGGACAAGATACTAGCGCTACCCATCAATCCTTGGTCAATGGCAATACCATAGGCCAGCAAAGGTTTGGTTGTAGAGGCTGGCGAACGCTTGGTATCAAAGGCGTGATTGTTTTGGTTTGTCTGGTAATTACGACCACCAACGAAACCTAGAACAGCCCCCGTTTTATTGTCCATCAAAACATTGCCTACTTCAGGCTGCCCAGTCGAATCATCTACCAAACGACCGTAGTTAGCAACTGCATTTTGCATGGCGTTATGGATTTTTTTATTGATCGTTGTAGTAATTTTATAGCCACCATTACTTAGTTCCTGCTCAGCACGCTCATGATAAGCCTTTTGAATCGACTCGTTTTTCAACTCTTGGCTAGAGACATTGTCCTGCTGAACTAAATAATCATACATGCGATCTGTCGCTTCAGACATAGCCGTAAAGTAAAGATAATCTCTCGAAACAGCATTAACAGTTCCCGATGGCAAGAAGTCTTGTTTGAGATTATAATCCTTGTACTGGTCGTACTCTTCCTTAGTTAAAGCACCCGTACGGTACATGTTATAGAGAACTCCCTTGGCTCGCTTTAAACCAAGTTCTAAGTCTTCATCACTCTTTAACTCTCCAGTATTTTCATAAGGAGAATAAGTAATCGGACTCTGGGGCAAACCTGCTAGGAAAGCAGCTTGAGGAATGCTCAACTTGTTGGCATCAATACCGAAAATCCCTTCAGCAGCTTGCTGGACACCTGCAATGTTTTGCCCTTTATGATTTCTACCAAAAGGAGCGATATTGAGATAGGCTGTTAGGATCTCATCTTTTCCCATCACTCTTTCTAAAGCAAGGGCATCGACAATTTCTGTAGCCTTACGAGCCAAGGTAGGAGCATCTCCGACCACTTGTTGCTTGATTAGCTGTTGAGTCAAGGTCGAGCCCCCACTAGATGAGCCCAAACCTGCAAAGGTTCCCAAGGTCGCCCGAATCACAGCTTTTGGCACAACCCCTTTATGTTCAAGAAAATGTTCGTCCTCAGTTGCAACGATAGCCTTTTTGAGATTGTCCGATATTTCCTCAGATGAAACAGAAGTTCTCAGTAAGTCACTCTCTATAGAAGCAATGACACTCCCATCTGCATAAACAATTTCTGAGATTGAAGAAACATTTTTGACCTGCTTGACCAAGTCCTCCGCTGGCGGAATCTTAGCCTTATCAAACAAGGCAACTCCATAACCAAGAGCTACACCCGCACCAAAAAGCCCACCGATAAAGCCTAGAATAAAGAGAGTATTCAAAACTCCCTTAATAGCAGCTAAAATGCTCCCTAAAATAGACAAAATTCGCCCACCTGTTCCATCCGACTTCTTCTCTTCTGAGACTTTCTCTGATTTTTTATGGTTTATGTTTGATTTTACTAGCTGGAAAAATTCCAGCATTTTTCGTTTTAATTCATTTAATTGATTTTGCATGGATTTCCTCACTCTATCTATTATACCATAAAAGGTAAACTTTCAATAAAATAGCCACTTTCTTCCCTATTCTACTAGGCTATTGCCCAAGTTTGTGATACAATAGATAGAAACAATATTTTTAAAAAGGAGAAAAGACACATGCACATTTTTGATGAGCTAAAAGAGCGTGGTTTGATTTTTCAAACGACTGATGAAGAAGCTTTGCGTAAAGCCCTAGAAGAAGGTCAAGTTTCTTATTATACTGGCTACGATCCAACTGCTGACAGCCTTCACCTAGGCCACCTTGTCGCAATCTTGACAAGTCGTCGCTTGCAGCTAGCAGGTCATAAACCTTATGCGCTCGTTGGCGGTGCTACAGGTCTCATCGGAGATCCGTCCTTCAAAGATGCTGAGCGTAGTCTCCAAACAAAAGACACAGTAGATGGCTGGGTCAAGTCTATCCAAGGACAACTTTCTCGTTTTCTTGACTTTGAAAATGGGGAAAACAAGGCTGTCATGGTCAACAACTACGACTGGTTTGGCAGCATCAGCTTCATTGACTTCCTCCGTGATATCGGAAAATACTTCACTGTCAACTACATGATGAGTAAAGAGTCTGTGAAAAAACGGATTGAAACAGGAATTTCTTACACTGAGTTTGCTTACCAAATCATGCAAGGTTACGACTTCTTCGTCCTTAACCAAGACCACAACGTAACGCTTCAAATCGGTGGTTCTGACCAGTGGGGAAATATGACAGCTGGTACTGAATTGCTTCGTCGTAAGGCTGACAAGACTGGTCACGTTATCACTGTTCCATTGATTACAGATGCAACTGGTAAAAAATTTGGTAAATCAGAAGGAAACGCAGTCTGGCTCAATCCTGAAAAGACTTCTCCATACGAAATGTACCAATTCTGGATGAATGTGATGGACGCTGACGCTGTTCGCTTCTTGAAAATCTTTACTTTCTTATCACTTGATGAAATTGAAGACATCCGCAAACAGTTTGAAGCCGCTCCACACGAACGCTTGGCTCAAAAAGTATTGGCTCGTGAAGTGGTCACACTTGTTCACGGAGAAGAAGCCTACAAAGAAGCCCTCAACATCACTGAGCAACTCTTTGCAGGAAACATTAAAAACCTTTCTGTCAAAGAACTCAAACAAGGACTTCGTGGAGTGCCAAACTACCAGGTACAAGAAGACGAAAACCACAATATCGTGGAACTGCTCGTTTCATCTGGTGTGGTTAACTCAAAACGCCAAGCCCGTGAAGACGTTCAAAACGGTGCTATCTACGTCAACGGTGACCGCATCCAAGATCTTGACTACGTCTTGAGTGACGCTGATAAGTTAGAGAATGAACTAACTGTTATCCGTCGCGGTAAGAAAAAATACTTTGTATTGACTTACTAAACTATTCAACATTTACCTATAAACAAAGGAGTTAACCTCGAGAAAGGTAACTCCTTTTTGCTGTTAATAACTATCATCTATCTATTTTTAATAGACAGACTACGCAGGACAATGCGCAAGGTTGTTAGATTATGTAAGATAGAGAGATTTGAAGGACTGAGCCAATTAAACA
>CAUQNI010000038.1:0-5433 GCA_963519555.1 uncultured bacterium | reverse complement strand
TTCAAGTAAACCGTGGTTACCGTGTTCAATTCAACTCAGCTGTTGGACCATACAAAGGCGGACTTCGTTTCCACCCAACTGTAAACCAAGGAATTTTAAAATTCCTCGGATTTGAACAAATCTTCAAAAACGTCTTGACTGGACTTCCAATCGGTGGAGGTAAAGGTGGATCAGACTTCGATCCTAAAGGTAAAACAGATGCTGAAGTGATGCGCTTCTGCCAAAGCTTCATGACTGAATTGCAAAAACACATCGGACCATCACTTGACGTACCTGCTGGTGATATCGGTGTTGGTGGACGTGAAATTGGTTACCTTTACGGTCAATACAAACGCCTTAACCAATTTGATGCTGGTGTCTTGACTGGTAAACCTCTTGGATTTGGTGGTAGCTTGATTCGTCCAGAAGCAACTGGTTACGGTTTGGTTTACTACACTGAGGAAATGCTTAAAGCTAACGACAACAGCTTTGCTGGTAAGAAAGTGGTCATTTCAGGTTCTGGTAACGTTGCCCAATACGCTCTTCAAAAAGCGACTGAACTTGGTGCAACTGTTATCTCTGTATCTGACTCAAATGGTTATGTCATCGATGAAAACGGTATCGACTTCGATCTTTTAGTAGATGTTAAAGAAAAACGCCGTGCTCGTTTGACTGAGTATGCTGCTGAAAAAGCAACTGCAACATACCACGAAGGTTCTGTATGGACTTACGCTGGAAACTATGATATTGCGCTTCCATGTGCTACTCAAAACGAAATCAACGGTGAAGCAGCTAAACGTTTGGTTGCTCAAGGAGTTATCTGTGTATCTGAAGGTGCTAACATGCCAAGCGATCTTGATGCCATCAAAGTTTACAAAGAAAATGGTATCTTCTACGGACCTGCAAAAGCTGCTAACGCTGGTGGTGTAGCCGTTTCAGCCCTTGAAATGAGCCAAAATAGCCTTCGCCTTTCATGGACTCGTGAAGAAGTTGATGGACGTCTCAAAGATATCATGACAAACATCTTCAACACAGCTAAAACAACTTCAGAAACATATGGTCTTGATAAAGACTACCTTGCAGGAGCTAACATTGCTGCCTTTGAAAATGTAGCAAATGCCATGATTGCCCAAGGTATTGTTTAAGAATTACCAAACTCCTCAATTGCTTTGATTGAGGAGTTTTTGTATCTTTAACCAACGCATATTAAAAAATTTGATAATTGTTTAATTTTTAATCAAATTTAATAATAAAACTTTTCACTTAAATGTATTTGAAATAACACTCACTAATCTATCAATTCCATTCTCCACTCCCCAACTCACAGTAGCACTGAGAGCCATTGCTAGTATCGGATGCTTTTCAAAGAAAGTTTGATGATTATCAACTTTTCCGATTTCCTGTACTTCATTTAAAATTGTCACCAATTCTGTCTTCTCTTCTTCATCTAATGTCCTAGAGTACTCTTTGATATTCTCAAATATTTTCTCAATTTCCATATCAGTATAGGTAATGTTTAATGTATTATTTTGCCCACCAATCTGTGAGTTTATCAAATCTCCATTAACCGAAACATGAGTACTATTATCCTGATGATATTCGTTAAAATTGAGAGCTGACATAGAGGAATCCACTTGTGTTGGAAGTATAACAGGATTTATCTTCTTATTAGCCCTCTTTACCATTTTGTTCATTTCTCTGACCATATTTCTCTCAATATCTCTGAATTGACTTTGCAAACTTTTTACCATTTATACCTACTTTCTACACTTCAAAATCTCTAACCGTTTGTTTTTCTTCTTCAGTCAAGCCAAACAAATCCATGACCAAGTCGTCAATCTTCAGATTAAGCTGAGTTATCTTTTTAGTTTCAAGAGAATCTTTTTTCATCTCTTCTATCAGTTGCTCAACAAGTTGTGCTACTTCTTCTTGCTGGGAGTCAGTAGCATCTGGAATTGGAAAATCTCCCAATTCATTAACTTTGAACTGTGGGAATAAGCGACGTTGGAATTTATCAAACTTCATAAAAAACCAAAGCGAGATTAAACGAGAGTTCAAAACACCTAAAAGATAGAAAGGATTAACCTGGATATCTGTGATGACCATTGAGTTCAAATCATTGATAAAATCACTATTAGTATAAACAGCTTCAACTGCATAAGTTGATTTACTTGGAATCTGACGCACTAGTATACGGGGCGTTTCAAAATACTTTTTATCTCTAGGTGCTGCTAAGTTTGCACCATATTTTATGTATTCACCATTCCAAGTCAATTTATAACGTGATACATTTTCGCCATCAAGATAGGGACGGTAAGAATCATCTAGCTTTTCTCTTGCATGATAAATGCGCTTATTCTTATCGTGAGCAGTCATCTTGGGGTTACCTTTTCCAGTTTCGTAAGCTTTAATTCCTGATTTTACAGTTGCAATTTCAGGACGTTCCAATATCGGAAAATTGTTTACTTTCCAGAAGATGTCAATGGCCTGACGATACTTGACCATAGAGATTGAAAATGTCGGAATTTCCCCAAAGAAATCTGGTTCAACTCGTCCAATAGTGTTATACTCCCCATGATGCAATTCTACCACTTCAATCCAGTTTGGTAGATTCTTTTTGAAGAAAATGATACAGTTATCCACACTCGCATCCGCAAAAATCTTATCCAGAGAATTGATCAGCACAACATCACTAGTCTGCTCCGTAATAAACTGACGAAGCCTTGAATTGGTCTGAATGGTCAAAAAGTTATTTGGAATAATATAGGAGAATGTCCCACCTTTACGCAAGAGTTGATAAGCCAATTCCATAAAAATAGTATAGGTATTGGCTTGGTACTCACTTACTTGATAAGTCCTTGAGTAGTAGGCTTTCATTTCATCAGTAAAAGATTGGTTACGTGCAAAGATATAAGGCGGATTCCCAATTACAAGATCAAAGCCGATAAATTCTCCATCTTCTCCCAAAATTTCAGGGAATTCCATTCGCCATTCCATACCTTTAGCGAATAATGGATTTTTCAGTCTGTATTCCAATTCTTTTTCAGCTTTTGCAAGTTGCTTATTTAATTCCGTTACTTCTTTAGAGTTTTTATTTTCTTCCTCAAATAAGCTAATGGCACCAGCCTTGTTTCGTTCGGATAAGAGACGGGATAATTTCTTTAATTCAGGGCTTGAGGCTGTATCATCAAAGGAACGCTTAAGATTCTCTATTTTCTTCCAAATTTCAGCTTTAATCCGTTTATTATTTGTATCCTTATAGTCTTTGACTAGAGATAGATAGTCCTTGAAATCTGTTTTTCTCATATCAAATTCATAGTCAAAATCAAACTTATGTAGAAGACTATCCCCCACTTTAATATTGATATCAATATTTGGTAAGGTCGTTAAAACAGGTTGATCGGTATCAGTATCCTGATAATAATAAGAGGACTTCAAGAGTTCAATCCAGAGACGCAAACGGCAAATATTAACCGAACTTGGGTTAATATCCACTGCAAAGAGCGAATTTTCCAGAATATGCCTTTTCTGGCTGAAAATTGCTTTTTGAACTTGTTCAGATTGCTGATTACCTGTCTGATAAACAAAGTTATTTCCTGACATATCTTGGATAACTAACTCATCATTGATGACGTAGCATTGAATTAAATTCCCAATGTGATTACCGTCAGTGTCAAAAAGAACATTTAAATCGCTTTTTAGAGCAATAATTTCATTCAAGATTGAGACAAGAAAGTGTCCTGACCCCACAGCAGGGTCACATACCTTCAAGCTATCAATCGCATCTGATACCTTTTTAGCAATTTGAACATTACGTATATTAAACTTAATATCTTCAATTGTTTCACATTGCCAGTCCAGTGCGCTATTGATCTTATCGACTGCTGCTGTTCTTATAGCTTTACGAGACATATACATGGTGATGTTTCCAGGTGTGTAGAAAGAACCGTCACGATAGCCATTGATTTTTTCAAAAATCAGTCCAAGAACTGAAGCATTAATAAGGTCATTTTTTGATTTCTCATGATGAGTAATAGTAGTTGAGAAATCATAAGCATCCAAAAACTCAAAAAGGTATTCAATAAAATTGATGTTTCCCTTTTTACGTTTTTTATTTGCACCTTTAAGGGCTGTTTTTGAAAAGATTTCAATACATCCCTCTGGTAGTCTATCAATACCAATTCCATCACGCGAAACTTCCAATTCAGTCTCTTCAAAAAGTGATGAATTCAGATAAGGAATATAACCAAATTTCTTTTGAACTCTTTCGTTTCGTTCGGGGACTTTTCTAGCTAAAACTGCAAAAAAGAGATTGTAAACCTCCTCAAAGCTAGATAGTTTTTCATAAGTCAAGAAGCGAAATGACTCATCCTTATTAAACAGAACAAGCTGAGACTCTAATAGCTTCAAAAAAAGAATTCTGTTTATCCATACAACTGTCAACTGAATAGCAATTTCTTCTTGTTTATCTTTTGGAACATCATTTGTATCCAACTTTTCGATAATATTCTCTACAAAAGAATAAGGTTGTCGATTAGCTGGTTTTAATCGAGAAATAATTTTTGAAGTCCCTGATTTAGTTTCTTCAAGCCCCATTAAATAAAGTAATTCATCATAGAAATTTTTGTTAAGTTTGTTAGAATCTGTAAAAATTTCTTTATTGAGAAGATTTTCAGCTGTAAAAAATCGATATAGTTGAGTTAGATTATTTTTCTTAATTTCAATAGACTTACTGGACTTAACTAGAGCTTGACTAAGATCAAAGTGTGCAATTACAATTCCTTTTTCAATCGCTTTGTCAATTTCAGGTGCAATTACTTGTGAGTAGAGAAAATCAGTTCTATTGCTGGACAGTTGATTATTCCTAAATTTAGTTACCAGATCAACTAATTTTTTATTCTTAAAGAAGTGTTTTTCAAATTCTTTAGCTTCTACTATAAACCAAGATAGACCGTTTGTGATAATACACTTCTTAACTTCAAGATTTTTTTCAAAAAGTCGTTCATATAAATAATAAGCAATTATTTCTTGAAAAGCTTTAGAATTGATTCTATCCGTTGTCATCATCTCTGCTTTATTAGACAAACTTTTACATTCAAAAAGAACACCTAGAGAAGAATTGGCATCTTTACCATTATAAATTGCTAAATCAATTCTACTGGAAGTATTAATGAAATTATGAGACATAATTCCTTCCAAAAATACTTTAAGAAGATTTTTTTGGTACTCCTCAGATTCGTCTGCCTTATCATATAAATGCGTTAAATAGCTGATTAGTTTCTTTGCAAATACATCTTTCTCTTCATCAAGTGGCATAATTGCTTGAACAGAACGATTCATACTCTCTTTTAATGTAATTCCCTTTATTGCCATGAAATAGACTCCTAAACAGATTTCTCTAAGAGCTGATAGTATTAGTCTATTGTGTAAGCAATAGACTAAGGGTACCCTTAG
>CAUQNI010000037.1:0-5455 GCA_963519555.1 uncultured bacterium | reverse complement strand
CCGTCTGGTTTGATAATCTCAAAACCAAGAGCAGTCATTTTCTCGATAATATAATCTCGACGCTGGATGTATTCCTTTTTCATAGGCTCCGCATCGTTTTTACCAGCCGTCAGGGCTTCTACCGCAGCGTGTTGCGCCATGGTATTTGCGGCAGTAACCAAGTACTGGTGACTCTTGATTAATTGGGCTGTAAAGGCTGCAGGAGCGAAAATCAGCCCCAAACGCCAACCTGTCATGGCATGCGATTTAGACAAACCATTGATAATAATAGCCTGATCTCTCAACATCGTTCCTAGAGACACATGGGCTTCCCCTGTATAGGTCAATTCTGAGTAAACCTCATCACAGACAACGAAAATCTCGTACTTGCGTAAAACAGCTGCCAAGGCTTCCAACTGCTCCCGACTATAGGTAATTCCTGTCGGATTGGCTGGATAGTTGAGAATAACTGCTTTGAGCTTGTCTCCTTGCTCCAAAATGGCCTTTTCCAACATCTCTGGAGTCAAGACAAAACCATTTTCAGTTGTATCAATCTCGACAATCTCTGCCCCAACTAGATTGACAATCGGTTCATAGCCTGGATAGGCAGGCGCTGGCAAGAGTACCTTGTCTCCCTCTTCCAAAATAGCCGTCAAAGTAGCAGATAAAGCCTCTGTCGCCCCAATTGTAACCAAGATTTCATTTTCAGGAGCATAGTCCAGTTGGTACTTTTCCTTAACAAAATCACTGGCTGCCTGACGTAAGGTCAGCAGACCACTCATCCCTGTATAGTAGGATTGGTTCTGGTCAATCGCTCGCTTGGCCGCTTCCTTGACATGATCTGGCGTTGTAAAATCAGGTTCCCCCAAAGTCAAACGCAAGACCCCAGGAATCTCCGAAATAGCCTGGTCAAACTGACGAATCAACGAAACTTGAATCTTATCTAACTGTTTATTAAAGCGCTTAGTTAAGTCCATAGATACCTCCTACTGTCAAAACGTATCTCTATTATACTACAAAAGCCCTCCGACCGCAAAAATACATGATAGAATAACGCTAGCATAACAAATTGAAGTATGTTAATTTAAATTGATTACAACACTATGTTTTTAGAATACTCAATGAAAATCTCATGAGACTAGGAATCGAGGTGAAAGCATAACTAAAGTTAGGTAAGCCGAAGATGACAACGTATCATGAGATTTTCGACGAGTATTGAGGTTTTGATAATCTTCGTTACAACTATTCTAGCACCATTACTGATTACTATTATCGGTAATGTCATTTCTGAGTGGATAGTCAGAAAGTGGCTAGATAAGCGCGACAAAAAATACCAGAGGTGGAGCTCTAGTATCTTTGTTTTTGCCAAGACTTCGTTACAGTTCTTGTAAGATTATTATCACATGATTAGCACTACTTGTCAAATAATTGTTAGCTCCACTTTCTATTTTACTTTTCCTCTTTACAGGTCTATAATGGTAACAGATTCTATTTGGAGGTTCTTATGTCATTTCTATCGAAAAATGGAGCAGGCATCTTAGCCTGCCTTCTCATTTCCATCCTATCTTGGTACTTAGGCGAATTCTTCCCTGTCATTGGCGCGCCTGTATTTGCGATTTTTATGGGCATGCTCCTCCATCCCTTTCTCTCTCCCTATAAACAACTGGATGCGGGATTGACCTTTAGTTCCAAGAAATTGCTCCAATATGCTGTTATCTTGCTTGGTTTTGGTCTCAATATCTCGCAAGTCTTCGCAGTTGGGCAATCTTCGCTCCCTGTTATCCTGTCCACCATTTCAATAGCCTTAATTGTTGCCTACCTTTTCCAGCGCTTCTTTGCACTGGATACAAAACTGGCTACCTTGATTGGAGTAGGTTCTTCTATCTGCGGTGGTTCGGCTATTGCTGCAACAGCGCCTGTTATCCATGCCAAGGAAAAGGAAGTAGCCCAAGCCATTTCCGTTATCTTTTTCTTCAATGTCTTGGCTGCACTTATCTTTCCGACTCTAGGAACCTGGCTTCACTTATCAAATGAAGGCTTCGCCCTCTTTGCAGGGACTGCGGTCAATGACACTTCCTCTGTAACGGCTACTGCCAGCGCCTGGGATAGTCTTTACCAGACCAATACCCTCGAAGCCGCAACCATTGTCAAACTCACACGAACCCTTGCTATCATTCCCATCACTCTCTTCCTCTCCTACTGGCAAAGTCGTGAGCAAAAAAATAAGCAAGGCCTTCAACTGAAAAAAGTCTTCCCACTTTTTATCCTTTACTTTATCCTTGCATCTCTCCTAACCACCCTACTGACCTCTCTCGGTGTGTCCAGTAGTTTCTTTACCCCTCTCAAACAACTCTCCAAATTCCTCATTATCATGGCCATGAGTGCTATCGGTCTCAAAACAAATCTGGTAGCTATGGTCAAATCCAGCGGAAAATCCATTATTCTCGGAGCTATTTGCTGGATTGCCATCATCCTAACCAGCCTTGGTATGCAGACCCTTATCGGCATTTTCTAACACAAAAGGTAGCCCATCAGCTACCTTTTCTTATACTTCCTCAATCAAGCGAGTATGTTCTCTCTTGATACAGCGATTCATCACGATATCATCACATCCACCAGCACGCAAGATTTCTTCCGCTTCTAGACTTTCAAGTCCCAGCTGTGCCCAAAAAATCTTAGCATCAGCTTTGAGAAAATCACGCGCCACATCTGGCAAAAATTCACTACGACGGTAAACATTGACAATATCTACAGGAAAAGGAATCTCAGCGAGGCTGGCATAAGCCTTCTCACCCAAGATTTCGCCACCTGCTGCCTTAGGATTGACAGGGATAATATTATAACCCCTAGCCTGCATTTCCTTGGTCACTCGATTGCTGGTTGTTTCCTCACGGTCTGACAGGCCCACCACAGCAAGGGTTTTACTCGTTGCTAGATACTGACGAATCACGCCATCACTTGGATTGATAAATTCTTGACTCATAGAAATCCTCCTTTTTCATCAGTATAGCATATTTTGAAAAGGCTTGCAGGATTCTACTACAAAAAAAGGAGGACTAGCTCCCTTTTTATTTAGCCTCGTACCAGGTTGCCCCCTCATTCTCATCTGCGATAAGGGGAACACTGAGTTGGATGGCTTCTTCCATGGTTTGTTTGACCAATTTTTTCATCTCTGCTAGTTCTGATTTCGGAACTTCAAGGACGATTTCATCATGCACTTGCAGAAGCATCTTGGTCTGATAACCACCTGCAACCAGAGCCTTGTCTAGCTGAATCATGGCAATCTTGAGAATATCTGCTGCCGAACCCTGAATAGGGGAGTTGATAGCAGTCCGCTCCGCAAAACCTCGAATATTAAAGTTGCGCGAATTGATATCTGGTAGCTCACGACGACGCTTGAAAAGTGTCTCTACATAGCCCTTATCACGCGCCTCACGCACCACTTCATCCATATAGTTTTTTATGCCTGGAAAGCGTTCAAAGTAGGTATCAATGTAGGCTTTGGCCTCCTTACGGCTGATGCCCAGATTATTAGACAAACCAAAATCTGAAATCCCGTAAACCACTCCAAAGTTAACCGCCTTGGCATTACGACGGTCATTTGCAGTCACATCCTCAGGACGCTCAATGCCAAAGACACGCATGGCTGTCGAAGTATGAATATCAGCCCCCTCTTGGAAAGCCTTGATCAAGTGCTCATCCTTAGAAATATGCGCCAAAACGCGCAATTCAATCTGTGAATAGTCGGAGCTGAGTAGCACGCTATCCTCCCACTCAGGCACAAAAGCCTTACGAATGAGACGGCCTTGCTCCAAACGCACAGGGATATTTTGTAAGTTAGGATCCACACTAGACAGACGCCCAGTCTGGGTCAAATCCTGCACATAGCGCGTATGAATCTTGCCATCAGCCAAAATCCAGTCCTGCAAGCCAATCACATAAGTAGACTGAATCTTGGCAATCTGACGGTAATCCAAGATTTTCTTAACGATTGGTGCAATAGGAGCTAGACGCTCCAACACATCCACCGCTGTCGAGTAACCTGTCTTGGTTTTCTTGGTATATTCTAGAGGAAGGCCCAACTTCTCAAAGAGAAGCACACCCAACTGCTTAGGCGAGTTAATATTAAACTCCTCACCAGCCAGTTCGTAAATCTCTTGAGTCAGTTTTTCAATAACAAGCTCATTTTCAGCCTGCATCTCAAGCAAGGTCTCTTTTTTAACCTTAATCCCAGCAATTTCCATCTTAGCAAGGACAAAGGCCAGAGGTTGCTCCATATCATAGAGAAGCTCTAATTGCCCATTTTCGCTAAGTTTTTCAAGCAAAATAGGCTCAGTCTCAACTAAAACAGTAAGCTTACGCGCCAAATGTTCCAAGAATTTTTCACGTTCAGGAATAGCCTTTTTGACCCCCTTACCATAGAAAGTCTCATCATCAACCAAGTAAGTCTGACCATAAAGACTAGCAATAGTCGCAATTTCATTGTCCTCCACGGTCGAAAGGAGGTATTTAGCCAAACGGCTGTCAAAAGCAGGCGTCTGCAAATCCACACCAAAGCGATTCAAGAGAACTTTAGCCTTCTTAAAGTCATACACTCTCAGAGGTGTTTTTTCTAAAAAGTCCTTGAAAATCGGCTCTTGCAAAAGTTCAAGCTTGTCTGTAGCATAGAGCTTATCGCCACAAGACCAGGCAAAACCAACCAAATCATCTGTATGGTAATTCTCACCAAAAAGCTCAAAATGGAAGATAGACTCTTCACTCAGCATGTCTTGACGGACTTGGTCAACAATAGTAAAGTCCAAACTCTCAGCCACATCAGCTGAAGAAGCATTTAAAGCCTGCTTGAGCTGCTTGAAGCCCATCTCATCGTAGAATTTCCCGAGATTTTCAACATCTGGACCACTATAGACCACATCCTCTAAACCAATCTCAATCGGTGCCTTGGTATCAATGGTCGCTAGGGTTTTAGACAAAAAGGCCAGTTCCTTATCATTGATGAGATTTTCCTTCATCTTAGAAGCCTTCATTCCATCGATATTCTCATAAATCCCCTCGAGCGAACCATGCTCCAGCAAGAGCTTGATACCCGTCTTTTCACCGATTTTGGTCACCCCAGGGATATTATCCGACTTATCTCCCATAAGCGCCTTGAGATCGATAAACTGAGTCGGTGTGAGCCCCATTTTTTCCATGAGATAGTCTGGTGTAAAGGCCTCAAACTCAGCCACACCTTTCTTGGAAATCTCAACCACCGTATGCTCATCCGTCAGCTGAATCAAGTCCTTGTCCCCACTGACAATGGTAATATCAAAACCAGCCTGCTCTGCTAGTTTATCCAGCGTCCCGATGATGTCATCCGCCTCATACTGAGCCAACTCATAGTGGCGAATCCCCATATGATCCAGCAACTCACGAATGAAAGGAAATTGCTCACGAAACTCATCAGGAGTCTTAGCCCGACCACCCTTATAGTCCG
>CAUQNI010000036.1:0-5976 GCA_963519555.1 uncultured bacterium | reverse complement strand
TTCAGTTTTTACTATTATAGCACATTTTAAAAGCAATGAACAGAAGAAAATTCTTGAATTTTCAGAAAATTCTATATACATCTGAAATATTTAAAATTAAAAACAACAAAGCGGATCAGGGCACTTTCTGATGACCAGAATATGCTTTTTAATCCGCTTGCTTTAAATAACGTAATGTAATTTTTACAGAAATTCTTTCAGATAAGTGTATTTAACATCTATCTTGCATTATAAAACTCTAGAACCTTCTCTTTTATATTCGATTCACTCAAACCATACTCATTAAGAAGATAATCCATTTTCCCTACTTGACCAAATTTTTCTTGAACACCCATCCGATGAATTTTTGTTATTCCATCATCAGAGAATAATTCACATAAAGCACTGCCGATTCCACCTATCTGATTGTGGTTTTCTACAGTAAATACAGTTTTTCCACTTAACATTGTTTTTATCTGTTCTGGTATTGGTTTGATTCTAAATAAATCTATGACACCTACTGAATAACCTAATTTAGACAGTTCATCCGCAACTCGAATACTTGGAGCAACCATTATTCCAGAAGCAACTATTACAACATCTTCACCATGTCTTAACTCAATATAACCTTTAGAAAAATCTTCTCCACCTTGATATACAGCCTCTGGAGCTTTTCTAATTGTTCGAATATATTTTAGTCCTTTTAAGTCTAATGTCTGATTCAAGATTTCACGAAATTGGATATCATCAGTTGCTTCGAAAATGATTGATTTAGGAATTAAACGTAACAATCCAATTTCTTCAAATGGCATATGTGTCCCACCATTCATTTCCGCAGTTACTCCTGCATCTGACCCAATCACAGTGGCATCCAATTGTGCGTATCCAAGAGAAATAAATAATTGATCAAATACTCTTCGTGAAGCAAAAGGGCCAAATGTATGAAGATAAGGTCTAAAACCCTGAATAGATAAACCTGCTGCAAGGCCTACCATTTCTGCTTCCATAATCCCAACATTCACATAACGGTCTCCAAAGTCCTTTTCAAGATTATTAGTAGCCATCGAACTTGACAAATCTGCTTCTAAAACTACTATATCAGAATAACTTTGGTTAGCCTCTAGAAGGAAATCTCTATACACATGTCGTAATTCTTTCGTACTTCTCATCATTCTGTTTCCTCCAATTCCTGACTTAATCTTTCTACAACTGAAGTTAACATTTGTCTCTCCTCTACAGTAGGGCGGAGATGATGATTGGATTTCATTTCTTCCAGCTCTTGAACCCCCTGACCTTTAATAGTATCTAATACAATACACTTAGGTGATGAATTATTTGACTGTTTTAATTGAACAATCCCTTCATAAATTTCTCTAATATCTGAACCATTGACCCTAATGGATTCAAATCCAAATGCTGAGAATTTTTCTACAAAATCTCCTGGATTACAAATATCCTTTGTAAAACCATCTAATTGTTTTTTGTTATCGTCTACAAATACAATTAAATTAGATAACTGTTGATGAGAAGCAAACTGTATAGCCTCCCAACATTGTCCCTCATTTAACTCACCATCTCCAACAATGGCATATGTATAAAAGGGACTTTTTCTTATTCTCTGACCATATGCAAGTCCGGTTGCGACACTAATTCCTTGTCCTAGGGAGCCAGTTGTCATATCTATGCCCGGCGTTAGATTTCTATCAGGATGAGACGGTAATTTGGTTCCATTTGTATTTAAAGAATATAAGAATTCTTTGTCAAAGAAACCATTCAAATAGAGTGTGCTGTACAAAGCTGGTCCAGCATGACCCTTGGATAAAACAAAATAATCTCTATCTCGTGATGCAAATATTTCTGGAGTCATTGGCATTATTTCACCATAAAGCACCGCTAAAACTTCTACTATAGACAGACTCCCTCCATAATGGCCGAATCCAAGATGATTCAATGTTCTAAGAGTATTTAATCGGATTTTCGTTGCAAATTTTCTTAACTCATCTTCTCTATTTTCACTTAAAATCATCCCTTATTCCTCCTTTGCAGATGGCTTTTTAATAAAGGATACTCCAAACATAACTGTTAGAATAAGAACAAGACCAATAATAATGCCTGCTTGTGAGCCAAATTGATTCAACATTCCTAAAACAATTCCTGATAGACCAAAATCTGCATCTGAGAAAGTTGATCCTTGGAAACCAAGTCCTCCCAAAACTGGCATTAAAAAGACTGGAAGAAAACTGATTAAAATACCTTGTAAAAATGCTCCAATAGTGGCTCCTCGAACACCACCAGATGCATTCCCAATGACACCTGCAGTCGCTCCACAGAAGAAATGAGGCACAACGCCTGGTAAGATAACAACTGTTCCTGAAGCAATCATAATTGCCATACTTACTAAACCACCAACAAAACTAGAGATAAATCCAATTAGAACTGCATTAGGTGCATAAGTATAAACAATCGGACAATCCAAAGCAGGTTTTGAATTAGGTACAAGACGCTCTGAAATACCTTTAAAGGCTGGAACAATTTCACCTAAAATAAGGCGAACACCTGCTAAAATAACAAATACCCCTGCTGCAAATTGACCTGCTAATTGTAAAGCATAAACTAGACCACTTGTACCACTACTGATTTCTTTTTCTATATATTCTGACCCTGCAAAGATAGCTACAATAATGTAGATAACTGCCATGGATAAAGTAATACTAACAGTACTATCACGTAAAAAAGCTAAACTCTTTGGAAATTTAATGTCCTCTGTTGATTTTGATTTGTCACCGATAAGGCTACCAGTAAAACCACTCAACCAATATCCCAAAGAACTGAAATGACCTAAAGCCACCTTGTCATTTCCAGTTAATTGAACCATATATTTTTGCACAAATGCTGGGGAAATACTCATAATAATACCGAGTGCTAATCCTCCTAGTAAGATAAGAGGCAAACTTGTAAAGCCAGCAACTGATAAAATGACCGCAATCATACACGCCATATATAGAGTGTGGTGCCCTGTTAAAAAGATATATTTGAATCGAGTAAAACGAGCGATTAAGATATTGAATACCATACCTGCAAACATAATCATTGCAGTAGCTGAGCCATATGTCGTTAAAGCTACAGCTACAATTGCTTCATTATTCGGAACAACTCCAGATAAATGAAAAGCATGTTCAAACATGGTACCAAATGGATTTAAAGAATTTTGTACAATTCCTGCACCACCAGATACAACTAAGAAACCAACAAATGTCTTAATTCCACCTTTAATAATATCAGGTAATTTCTTCTTCTGAAGAACTAATCCTAAGATTGCAATTAAAGCCACTAAAATAGCTGGTGTACTAACAATATCCAATATGAACTTCATCATGACGCTAGCCTCCTATATAAGTCCTTTTTCTTCACAAATTTTAGTAATTAATTCTCGTAGTTCGTCCATATCAATAATACTATTTAAGATACGAACATCTCCAAGATGACTAGCTGAATCAGCTAGATCACGACCAACAATCCAAATATCAGCTGCATTTGGATCTGCTCCACCTAAATCATAGTGTTCAACTTCTACATCTGAAACATTCAAATCACTCAATACAGATTCAATATTCATCTGTACCATAAAACTTGAACCTAATCCTGAACCACAAGCTGTACCAATTTTTAACATTATCTAATCCTCCTGTTTAATTATCATTTCAATGTCATCATAGTTTTTTGATGATATTAAAGTTTGAACATGATTTTTATCTCTTAAAATTGTTGTTAAATGTGACAAAGCCTTTAAATGACTCTCATTATCAATGGCTGCAATACAAATCAACAATCTTACCTCTTGTTCTGGATCATCCAATAAATAAATCGGTTCTTCCAAAACTAACATTGACATTCCTATTTCATTCACACCTTCATCTGGTCGAGCGTGAGGAATTGCTACTCCCTTCCCTAAATTAATAAAAGGCCCAAACTCTTCTACTTTTTGAATCATTGCCTCAGGGTAGTTCTCAGTTATCTTATGTTGATCCAAAAGCGGTTTAGCTGCTAAACAAATTGCCTCCTTCCATCCTAATTTTTTCGAACTAACCTGATAAGTTTCTTTTGTAATTAATTCTTCTAACAATGGTAACACTTCCTTTCTGTTCATTTCTTGATAGAGATACCTCTTTAATGCTAATTTTAACTCTAATTCTTGTGTGATTATACTATATCGTCTTACTATGCTAATTATCTGATTAAGCTCAATATCTCGATAACCTGTATCTGGGAAATCTTTTGATACCAATTCAACTAACTGCGTTGTTTGTTCTTCCGTCATCATAACAGAAACTAGATAATTTGGCTTCTCTGTTTCCACCTTTATAGTAGAAAAAACCATATCATAGTCACTACTAGTTTTCGCCTGTAAATCATCAATCTTTGAGGTTCCTATAAACTCAATTTGAGGAAATAATGCTAATAGATTCTCTTTTAACATCAATGAAGAACTAATCCCATTAGGACAGATAATTACTGCTTTATAACATTTTTGAGGCAAAGTATCTGCTTTCTTTAAATAACCTCCAAAATGGATAACAAAATATGCTGTTTCACTATCAGGTATGGGCTTGTCAATAGCGTCCATCAAGGGAGTCAAAGAATCTTTTACTAGTTCAAATAAATCAGGATAATGTTCTTTAACATGCAACACATATTCATTTGAACTAGGTAAGCCGAACTTTAATCTATAGTAAGCCGGTATAAGGTGGCGGCGAAGATTTTCTCTCAATACTTCCCTTTGTTTAAAATGTAACAAAGAAATATCTTCCATTCTACTTATAATAGCCTCTGTTAATTGATTAAAGTAAACCGGAGCAACATCTACTTCACCTTCAAAGCAACTTGATAATAAAACTGTGATATAGCGATAATCATCCTCTGAAAACACCGTATCTATAATTCCCAAATCAACCACTGTATCCAATAAAATAGTCGTTATATCTTGAATAGTAGGAGATACTAATGTCTCTGAAAGATATACTCTTTCAACATCTCTTTGATACCTACATATAATGAATACTAAACCGAAAAGGCAAACTTTTAATTGATTAACAATAGGTACTATCTGTAGCTTTTCATAATAATCTTTAACCACCTGATCAATCAAATCATAAGTTAATGAATAGCCCCAACTGGATAAAACATAATCCAAACCCCAAATCCCTATGGAGGATTCCAGCAACTCACTAACCATTTGAAAAGCTAAACGATGCTTATTCCACTCTGAACCGTGTAAAGTATAACCTTTTGCTCTACTGTACCCTAGCTCCAAATCATTATCTAACATAATCTTTCTTAATGATTGAATATCAGATAAGGTTGTATTCTTACTTACTTTCAAAAAGTCTTGGTAATGATTATTCGATATAAAATCTAATCGGCAAAAAGTGTAAAGATAGATTAATGCTAAGCGAGTCGACTTTGGTAAAACCAATTCATCCGACTTAATAATATCTGTCAAAGACTGCTTCGTACGATTTGATAAACTATAGCGACCTTGTTTTTTATCCAGTACTATCCCTTTATTAGCTAGATAAGGCACTAAATAATCTATTCCTTCTTTGACTTCCTTTATAGGTAAGCTCACCTTAACAGATAATTCATATAATGATAGCTCACAATGATCCATCAAAGTCATCAAAATAACTAGTGCTCTATAATCAAACATTTCTCTTCCTTTCTAACTACAATTATAGTGTAAAAGTTATAAGAATAAAAGAGTATTTCAGCACAATATAATCTCACCTCCTACAAGTAATTATTGGGCTGAAACTTTTTAGTAATTATTTTTCTACTGTTTCTTGACGTTATAAATTAAAGTGATATCATTTAGATATCAATTAATAGGAATGGTTGAAATCGCCCTGGAACGTCTCAATGAAGGGGAATTGGTAGAGCTTGATGAAGAACGAAAAGCTGCCATGGTTTCAAATCTCCTAGTCGTTCTCTGTGGCAATC
>CAUQNI010000035.1:0-6020 GCA_963519555.1 uncultured bacterium | reverse complement strand
GAAGAACGAAAAGCTGCCATGGTTTCAAATCTCCTAGTCGTTCTCTGTGGCAATCATGATGCACAACCAATTGTCAACACAGGAAGTCTTTACTAAAGATGGCTGAAGCTAAAAAAAGCAGATTCCCCTTCGACTCTCAACAAAGTTATACGCTGCACTTGCATCATGGGCAGAAGACGACTTTCGTTCAGTCAATGGGCAAATCGAATATCTCCTCACAGAATGTGTCAAACAACGGAAGAAAGACGGAAAATACGTATCAGAAACCATTGACGAACCATTTGAGATTGATATTTAAGACCTTCTCCTGTCTGCTAGGTCAGACAGGAGAATTTTTTCATCTTTTTTTGTCAAGTAACTTTACTTTACAAAAAAAATGTGTTATCCTAGTATGGTTGATGAAAATCAGTAGATTGAATCGAATATAAATACCTAAAGGAGAAAGCAAAATGGCAGTACCTGCACGTCGCACTTCAAAAGCGAAGAAAAACAAACGTCGTACACACTACAAAGTAACAGCTCCATCTGTAAACTTTGACGAAACTACTGGAGATTACTCACGTTCTCACCGTGTATCACTTAAAGGATACTACAAAGGACGTAAAATCGCTAAAGCTGCATCAGCTGAATAATAGAAGGGAGATACTATGCGCGTAAATATTACACTTGAACACAAAGAATCTGGTGAACGCTTGTACCTTACTTCTAAAAACAAACGTAACACTCCAGACCGTCTTCAATTGAAGAAATACTCACCAAAACTTCGCAAACACGTTGTGTTTACAGAAGTTAAGTAAGCATTCAATACGAATCAATACAGAAGAAAAACGCATTCAAGCGTTTTTTCTTTTTGTTAACTACCTTATATTTCAATTCAAACTCTACTTAACCGATGTCATCATTTTTCACCTGTATTATATATGATGTATAAAATAGTTTTTCATCATTTAACCTGTAAAATGGGGATTGGTGACACGGGTTCTAATTTCAGTGAAATGGATTCAAACTACAAACACACTCTGAGGAAATATCAAAACAAAAGCTTGAAATATCGGGGCTTATGTGTTAGAATGAAAACATAAAGGGAAAACAATGCTTCTAGCATATGTAACTAAAAAAGCCCCACCGTGCCACCGATGGGGTTTTTTGCTACCCTCTTAAGGTGTTAAAAGCTACTTGCTACGTTTCTTTATCCATAGCTTGAAAAGCTCAGATAGTACGTTAACAAGTAACGGAGCTAGAAAAAGGGAAAGTAACTCTAGCATATATAACACCTCCCTTCCTTAAAGTGAGGGGGCCAAAATATTATATCATACCAGATTTATATCATCAACATCGTGTCATTCTTTGAATAGATAGACTTAGATACACAAATAACCTTACTAGCAAATCTCTAAGCAAACCCAGCAATCAACGTTTTAAGACAAAGCAAAAAGCCCACTGTTGTAGGCTTTCTGTAAGATATTTCTTAAAATTAAAGCATCTTGTTGTAGAATTCAACGACAAGTGCTTCGTTGATTTCTGGGTTGATTTCGTCGCGTTCTGGCAAGCGAGTCAATGAACCTTCCAATTTTTCAGCATCGAATGATACGAATGCTGGACGTCCAAGAGTAGCTTCTACTGCTTCAAGGATAGCTGGAACTTTCAATGATTTTTCACGAACTGAGATCACTTGACCTGGAGTTACGCTGTATGATGGGATATCAACACGTTTTCCGTCAACAAGGATGTGACCGTGGTTTACGAATTGACGAGCTTGACGACGAGTAGTCGCAAGACCAAGACGGTAAACAACGTTATCCAAACGACGTTCCAAAAGAAGCATGAAGTTGAAACCTAGGATTCCGCCTTTGATTTTTGTAGCTTGTACGAACAAGTTACGGAATTGTTTTTCACCTACACCGTAAGTGAAACGAAGTTTTTGTTTTTCAGCCAATTGCAAACCGTATTCTGACAATTTAGAACGGTTGTTTGGTCCGTGTTGTCCTGGTACGTAGTTACGACGTGCCAATTCTTTACCTGTACCTGTAAGTGAAAGGCCAAGGCGACGAGCTTGTTTCCAAGATGGTCCTGTATAACGTGACATGTGAATGTCCTCCTGATATAAATAATATTTCGGTGGAAATAGTCACTTAGAAAGCCCTGATTCGTGCAGATGCCCTTCGCCTAAACAGCCAAGGTTACTTATCATAAGACACCTGTTGACGAGCTTCATGCTTTCCTGCTGATATTTCACACAAAATCCATTCTACCATGAATCGCTGGATTTGTAAAGGGGTTTTAGACTTTATTTTCATTGCCAGAGAGGTTAAGAACGAGGGTAAAGGTGCTTCCGAGGCCGTACTGGCTGGTAACTATGATTTCTCCCCCCAATTGATGGGCCAATTCACGCGCAATTGCAAGACCTAAGCCATGACCACCTGTTTTCATATTGCGCGAAGTTTCGACACGATAAAGGCGTTTGAAAATATTCTCCAAGTCCTCTGGGGCTATGCCCTGTCCCTCATCGGTCACACTGATTGAAAGCTGGTTCTTCTCCAGCTTAGCTACCACCTCCAGCTTGGTTCCTGGAGCCGAGTATTTAAAAGCGTTATTGACCAGATTCACCAAGATGCGAGAAAGTTTGGCATAATCTCCCTCAATCCGAGCAGACTCTGGAATTACCTGCAAGTGGACATCTCGCTCCTCCTGCTCAATCAAGAACTGAAATTCACTCATACACTCAATCAAGAGCTGGTCTAGAAAAATGCTGTCTTTACTAGTCATCTCCTCCTGATTTCTAGCTGTGTTTAGGGTCAAAAAATTCAATTCTTCAACCAGTTTATTGAGTCTTTCGGTCTGGCGTCCAATGGTTGCTAGATAATGGTCCTGTTCTCCTTCCTTGATAACCCCATCCAAAATCCCTTCTACCGTCGCTTGGATTGAAGTGATGGGGGTCTTGATATCATGCGATAGCTGGGCAATCATCAAGCCCTTTTCTCGTTCGCTTTCTTCTAATGAATCAAAGGTCGCCTGCAAATCATGGGACATTTCATTGAAAGCTTGGCCTAATTGCTGAAACTCCATAGGACCTTGAACCTCCAGATTTGAAGGGAAATCCTTGTCCGCCACCCGCTTGGCATGTTCCTTGAGTTTGCCCAATGATGTAAAGACAGGCGATAGGAGAAAGAGACTAATCCCAGCACCGACAAAACTAGCTATGAGAGTCATGCCAATCAGGAAATAAATCTCACTTTCTTCAATTAGCATCCGCTGGATGGCCCAAAAAACCACGATAATCGTTAGGAGTGTTGAAATGATGTACCCCACTAAAATATAACTTTTTAATTTCATTGACTACCTCGTGCTTTCTCAATTTTGTAGCCCAAGCCCCAGACAGTTTTGATAGTAGGCGTTTCTGCACTAGCATATTTAGCCAACTCCTGTCTAAGAGCATGAATATGAACATTCAAGGTATTGGTATCATCCACATAGTCTTCTTGCCAGACCTTTTCATAGAGGTCTGTCTTAGAGAAAACCCGCTCTGGATTACTAGCTAAAAGCCATAGGAGTTCGAAGGATTTGACTGTCAAATCAAGCGCCACATCTCCGACTTGGACCTCATGGCTACCGTGATTCATCCGTAAATCCCCGAGACTGACAACTTCTGTCTCACCTCCACGATGAAGGCGACGCAAGATATTGTGGACACGCAAAACCAGCTCGCGAGGGCTAAAGGGCTTGGCAATAAAGTCATCTGCCCCTAAGCTCAGGCCATAAATCTTGTCCTGCTCGCTAGTCTTAGCCGTGATAAAGAGAAAAGGCTGATCTGGAGATTGATACTGAACCTCACTAATCAAATCATAACCATCCATCCGAGGCATCATGATATCTGTAATAATCAAATCAATCGGTTTTCGCTTGAAGATTTCTAAGGCCTCTACTCCATCATGGGCCACCAAAACCTGATATCCTGCCTGAACTAGATAACGTTGATGAATATCTGTGATTTCTACCTCGTCGTCAACGAGTAAAATTGTCTTTCCCATCTGTCTCTCCTTTGAAAAAAACAGTGCTATACCACAATAGTATAACACTATTTTAATCTCTTTACGAACATTCTAAACAATATCTGGATTTTTCATATCCTAGATAGAAAGTCTGTAGCTAGACTAGTCATTTTCTTCTTTTTTAGCTTTCAAACCGAGTCCACCTAGCAGACCTGCCAAGGCTAATCCAAAGAATCCAATAGTAGCCATTGATGTTTGGGCTTCACCAGTATATGGAAGCATGTCTTTTTGGTCTTTCATTTGATCAGCCATCATTGGACTTGCTACCTTGTTATTAGATGCCATCTTGCCTTCATTAGACGCTTGACTTGAGGCTGCTGGAGCTTGATCTCGTTTCATGCTTGGTGTTACCATAGGCTGGCTAGCATTCATGGTTTTATCCTGCTCTTTGTTAGGCATCATCTTATCCTGGCTAGCAGCTGGCATTTGAGATTTCATCTCATCTTGATGAGCACTTGGCATTTGAGATTTCATCTTAGACGCATCTTGATGACTATTCATCATTGGAGCAGGCATAGCTGAACCATTAGAAGATGGGACGAAGCCTGATTGCATCGGAGTAAGAGACTGATGTCCATTCAAATTTACTGTCAAATCCTTAGTCGCTACAAGGTTGCTCAAATCAGCCTTACCGTCTTTCGCACCATACACTTTGATGGTTGCCTTGTAGCTTTGAGTGCCGTTTTGTTTCAAGAGGTCAAGTAAGTCTTTGTCTGATTTGCCTTGAGTGTCTGCCAAGTCCACCTCGTAGAAGTAGAGGCCTTTGCCCAATTTTTCTACTGGTGGAAGAGTTGGATTTTTGGCTGAACCATTGTCTGACCATGGAGTCTTGTCAGAAGCTTTCAAGATAAGGCGAGTCAACATACCGTCACCAGCGAAGAATTCATATGGAATAACTTGGTTGACACCAGCTGTGAATGGACCTGGGAAGTTGGCTTTATCCAAGTAAGCAGCTGGAACGTCTACTGTATCTTTGGTATTCTCAGTCACACCTTTTTGCACTTCAGCTGGGGTAGTCAAGCCGTTCAAATTGACATCCAAATTTTTAGTCGCTACGAGGTTGCTCAAATCTGCCTTGCCATCTTTCGCACCGTACACTTTGATAGTAGCTTTATAGCTTTGAGTGCCATTTTGTTTCAAGAGATCTAGAAGCTCTTTATCAGATTTTCCTTGAGTACCAGCCAAATCCACTTCGTAGAAGTAAAGGCCTTTGCCCAATTTCTCTACTGGTGGAAGAGCTGGATTTTTGGCTGAACCATTGTCTGACCATGGAGCCTTGTCAGAAGCTTTCAAAATCAAACGAGTCAACATACCGTCACCAGCGAAGAATTCGTATGGAATAACTTGGTTGACGCCAGCTGTGAATGGACCTGGGAAGTTAGCTTTATCCAAATAAGCGGCTGGAACATCTACTGTATCTTTGGTGTTATCGGCTACACCTTTTTGCACTTCAGCTGGGGTGATTGCTGGTTGAGCTTCATTTACTTCACGGTCTTGTCCAGAAACTGTAGGCGCAGGATTTGTCGCAGGTTTAAGCGCATCTTCTGTTTCTTTCTTAGATTCTGGTTTTGCTTGCCCTTCTTCTTTTGGTGCTACTACTTGGTCTTTAGCAGCCACATCCGCTTTCTCTGGAGAGTTTGTAGTATCCAAGCTTGCTTTAGGTTTTGACTCTGCCTGTTCTGAAGGAAGAGCTACATCAACTGCTTTCTTGAGAACCTCTGCTGGTAAGTCGCTCTTTTCACTCACCGAAGCAGCGTCTGGCACGACTTGGGCAGGGGTTGGATTGACCACATCGGCACGTACAGAACTTGGTTGACCAACTAGGACAAAGAAGCCACTGGCAACAACAACTGAGGCAACACCGACACTAAGACGGCGAATAGACCAACGAGTATATCTTCGATTTGGATTGAATTTCATAGGATTCTCCTTAGAGTTTTTCTTTATTTGATGACTCTAGTATAATCTCCT
>CAUQNI010000034.1:0-6240 GCA_963519555.1 uncultured bacterium | reverse complement strand
TTGTTGAGGCAGATTCAGATGCTGATTGACTTGCGCTCGTTGAGGCACTTGTTGATGCAGACTCTGAAGCTGACTGACTTGCGCTCGTTGAGGCTGACTGGCTCGCACTTGTACTTGCCGATTGACTTGCACTCGTTGAAGCTGACTGGCTCGCACTTGTGCTTGCGGATTGACTAGCACTCATTGAGACTGACTTAGACGTGCTTGTTGAGGCACTTTGACTTGCACTCATTGAGACTGAATTAGACGCGCTTGTCGAGGCACTTTGGCTAACACTTCTTGACGTCAACGTACTTGCTGATGTCGATGTAGAAGCAGAGGTAGAACGTGAAGATACTATACTTTCAGAAGTTGATCTAGATGTAATCACACTCTCAGAGGTTGAGCGTGAGGTGATCACACTCTCTGATGTCGATCTAGATGTGATTACACTCGTTGAAACTGATGTTGATGATACAACACTTGTTGATAGAGAGGTACTATACTTCTCATTTGATAACTCAACTTTTAGAGGCTCTTTCGTACCATCCGTATACACAACAGTCACTGAACCATCCGCTGCAACATCAACTCTACTAATTGGAAGACCTGCATTCTTCGTTCTTACTGCTTCACGAATCGTGTCTCGATCTGTTGGAGAAGGATTCGTTTTATTTGTTACCTGAATCGTGTCAGGTTGATCTGGAGTATACTTTTCACTCAATGGTGCTTGCTGAATGCCATAGGAAACTCGTGTTTCGTTCCCAGAGAAATCTTTCACACGAATATAACGGGTCCAAGTATTACCACTTGCTTGACTGCCATCCCCATCTGGTCTGTATTGTTTATTTAGTTTATAAGTAGCATCCGTAATTACTTGGCGACGTTGAGGATTTTCAGCACTTGCAGTGAAATCACCACCTGTACCACCTTCTACAGCAGCACCATTAGTATGAACATCCGAACCTAAAAGGGAAGCACCCGTTGGATTTCCGATACCTGAACTATTATCATTCCATGCCTCAATGTTGGTAACCTTACCACTATTATCAGTCGTTTCAACCATGACACGGAAGGTATCCCCAGCAAAGATTTTACTCTTACCTGTCGTAGTATCCTTCTCAGCTTCTACCCAAACTTTGTTTACGGTGTCATAAACTTCTACCTTAACCGTAACATTAGGAGCCACTTCTTCCCTTGTAATAGTGTTTGAACCAGATGAACGCAATGTTTCCATGGTATTATCTGGTTTTCTAACGTTCAGCGTCTGTTCTACAGTAACAGTGCCAACAGGAAGAAGACCTTGAGGAGTATTAGCAGCTGCTAGCTTCTCTTTCTCAAAGGTTACTGTATCTCCTGTAGCTACCTTTTCGAAAGTCTGATTATTGAGTCTCAAGGTAACTGTTGCACCAGGACTTACATTTTTGACTGTAATACTACGTCCTGGAAGACCACCTTGTTGTTTAACTTGATCATCTGCAATTTGTGGGGTCTTCAGGTTAATCTTAATCGTTACAGGAACTAGGGTACTGTTACGGGCTGTATCAGTAGAACCTTGTGGTAATGTTACTTTAACTTTTCTAGTAATATAACCTGGAGTAGAAACAGCTGCTTCATTTATTGGGGTTTCCCATTCATAGCTTGTACCACTTGGTATTGCTGGGGTATTAGCAGTGTTTGTAATGGCTCCACCTGGAGTCGTGCTAATAGTGGACAACGGAGACATATCGCCTGCTGTTGTTTCATAAGTTTGTCTAGCAACTGGATCCACTACGGTGTATGTAAAGCTTGTCTCACTTTTCAAAGCAGGATCTTGTGTAGACGGAGTTCCAAAGCGTCCTGTTGGATAAGTTGCTTTTGCAGTATAGGTTGTACGGTGTGTCGTAGCTGCAGAATCAGTTGTATGCCAGACATCACTAAATTTAGGTGACCCAGTTCGACTACTTAGTGGTGCACTTGCATTGTTGTTCAGACGATACTCATAAGCAAATGTTGTCCCCGAAGGAAGGGAGTCGTTGTTAATATAGAGATTTGAAAATCCACCTATATTATTGGCATAGCCACCTCCAACTGCTGCACCACCCGAAACTGCTTTAAAGGCATAAAATTGACCAGTTACGCCATTATTAGTTTTGGTCTCTATCTTTTGATAAACTCTGTAATTGTATGTTAAATCCGTAGTAGTATTATCTGGGTGAGTTACTGTTAAGGTTGCAGTTCTAGGGTTCTCTGGGTCCCTCATCGCTGTCATTGTAGGAGCTTGACCTTGTTTCCATGCAAATCTTGTCCCACTAGGGAAGTCAGAAGCTCCGCCAACTGGACGCACAAGACTTCTTAGATTTATATTAGACAGCGACTCATCACTTACTGCATAGAATGTGTCAGTCGCTTTCTCCACACCATACTTAACATTATCTGTCACTGTATCCGATGTTCTATCACGATAAGTAATAGTGACATCTCCATTATCAGCTACACCGATTGAACCTTCTTCAGTTCCTTTTTTGTAGTCTGTACTTGAAAGAATGCTCGCATTGGCTGTTTTAAAATTAGCCAAGACTTGATTTCTTTCTGTTGGACTTAAATTTGTTTTATCATTTACTGCGACAGTCGCGCCACTCACAGGATTTTGTCGCTCATTGAATCCTTTGATATGGAAATTGGTAACAGCTCTAGCAGGCTGACCATCAATATCTGTAACGGTATATTCAAGAGGATAAGTACCTGGTCTATACGGTTCCCAAGCAGTACCTTTACGACCAACTGTTCCTGTTATATCAATGTTATATGATTTTTGGAATCCTGTTCGATTTCCTCTGTAGTCATAAGTCCACAAATCCCCTAGCCCTCTTCTAATAGTAGCAGGATAGTTTGGGGAAGTTATACCTGTAATAATAGCATTGGATGCAGAAGCACTGATTCTATCCATCCCTCTATCATCACGTAATTGTATCTGAAAATTAGTGACGGCATCATCATTATAAAAAGTGACATCAGATGGCATCGTAATCGTAGGCGGATTAGAGGCTGCACGGCTCTGACCTGCTGCACGATTAGGAACTGCTATACTTCTATTCATACGTGGGGCATGCGATACTCTAGTAGCTACTTCATTATGCATAGAAGGAGTATCGTCCCCAAAAGTATCCGCGCTTGTAAATGGTTGGCTACTTGTAGCAACCCTTGCATCCAATGTTGCAGTTGCTGACTTATCATTTACAGTAGCATAAACTTCAATCGTTGCTTCTAGGTTTCTTTGTTTATCGTGGCGTATATCATAAACATACTCATTTCCTGAGCCACCACGTTTCTCCATTTCTTGTCCATTATTAAAGGTCACACGAGTAATAGTCGTATTAGGATCTACATCCGCAATCAGCCCTACATGATGCAAGGCACTGTTCGCGTGCATATTGATACGCCAAACAACTTCATTACTATTTCTATCATATCTACCAGACTCAATTGAAGCTGTCGTTCCATGACTAGAGAGTGATGCCCTAGGAGACGCTCCTCTCTCTAGCGCTTGTCCATTACGACTATCACGTTGACCTGAATGTGCACCTAGAACAGCATTAACAATCGAATTACGAGCAGACATCGCTAGTTTTACAGTTTCTGTCAAATCTGCTTTAGGATTAGCAAGGGCTGTCTCGATAGCAGTCACAGCAGCATTCACTTTGCTAATAGCAGAGTCCGCATGCGGCAATCCTACAGCTTTTGCTAGATACTCACCCATTTCAGCTGAGAGTTTTGCGAGCTTCTTACGATTTTCATCCTGTTGTTTAGTAGAAATCTCTGAAGATAATAATGTAGCAGCTGTAGCTCCAACAAGACTAGTGATATCTCCATTCTCCCCAAGTGAACCTCTATCCAATTTAGTAAGCCTCAATTCAGATATAGGAGATAAGCTAGATAATTCTTTTTTGCCCAAGTTCTCTTCAGATTGAACTTCCAATCCACTAACTGTTTCAGACATAGTAGTTGAAACTGAATTGCTTATAGGTACCGTTGTTTGGCTAGTATTTACAGAGGAAGAACCTAACAATGTCATCGAATCCATCATACTTGCACTTGCTGAAACACTCTCTGAAGCACTAGAAATCGAAATACTCTCTGAAATGCTAGAAACAGAATTCATACTTTCTGAGACACTAGTAAATAAAGATTGGGAAATCGATAAACTCTCACTCGCAACCTTACTTGTATCTACTTTTGAAGTGGTCCCTAAAACTACTGTATCATTTGTAACCAATAAATCTGGATTTTCTAATGTTTTTTCTAAAGCTACCGCTTCATTTGCAAAAACTTTAGTTTCAGTCGCAACAGCCCCACCCAAGACAGCTCCTGTAGCAGCTAGACCCTTTATAATATCTAATCCTGTAATCGAATGGTTATCTTTATCTTCTACTACTTCAGTCATGACTTGAGTCGTATCAACACCACCCCGCATAACTTTGAACAAACCAAAAAGAGAGGTTGAAGCTCGCAACCAATGTTTACCTGATTTAATTAACTTATAACGTGTCACACGGTCTGTCTCTCTATAACGACCATTCTGACGTCTAAAAAACATTTTCTACTCCTTTTTCAAACGAAAACGCAAATTCTCATCAAATTTAATCATGCTCTTTAGTATACTTCAAATGTAAACAAAGGTCAATATGATATATACATCAACCACCAATCGAGAATGAATAAATACACATCCGCTTCAATATATATATATATATTGAAACAACCCAAGAACCTACACCACCTAAGACTCTATTTTTTGAAATTACAATCATTACTTATTTTTTAAATTTCTTTGCAAATATATTCAATCCAACTGAAATTTTAAAATTTTTAATTATCTAATTAATAAAAGGTCTCCTACGACATATCCAATCAAACAACACATTTTTTCTAATAGAAGATAGAGTTTAATAATTTTACTTGTATAGAAACCAACGATAATAGTCTTCAAAAACTCAATTTTAGAATAACATGAAGTAAAATAAAACGCATAATATCAAGGGTGTTCAACACCTGATACTATACGCTCTTTTGATTTCAAAAACTTTTTTTCTCAGCCTCGTTAGTTACTTAGATTGTTACACAATCAAGTAACTTTGGCGATCTACATCTTCTCTTCCAACTCTACGTCTGGATACTTGTCCGCAAACCAGCGGAGGGCGAAGTCATTTTCAAATAGGAAGACTGGTTGATCAAAGCGGTCTTGGGCCAAGATATTTCGACTTGACGACATCCGTTCATCCAAGTCCTCTGGTTTAATCCAACGAACGGTCTTTTTACCCATTGGGTTCATGACCACTTCCGCATTGTACTCGCCTTCCATGCGGTGCTTAAAGACTTCAAACTGAAGTTGACCAACAGCGCCTAGCATGTACTCACCTGTTTGGTAATTCTTATAAAGCTGAACGGCTCCTTCCTGCACCAATTGTTCAATCCCCTTATGGAAGGATTTTTGCTTCATGACATTCTTAGCAGAAACCTTCATAAAAATTTCAGGAGTAAAGGTTGGCAGTGGCTCAAATTCAAATTTATTTTTCCCAACTGTCAAGGTATCCCCAACCTGATAAGTACCTGTATCGTAAACCCCGATAATATCACCTGCCACGGCATTGGTCACATTCTCACGACTTTCCGCCATAAACTGAGTCACATTTGACAGTTTAGCACCCTTACCAGTACGAGGGAGATTGACACTCATACCACGCTCAAATTCGCCTGATACGATACGGACAAAGGCAATACGGTCACGGTGACGAGGGTCCATGTTGGCTTGGATTTTAAAGACAAATCCTGAGAAATCCTTGTCGTAAGGATCCACAATTTCACCGTCTGTTTTCTTGTGTCCATGTGGTTCTGGAGCAAACTTAAGGAAAGTCTCAAGGAAGGTCTGAACACCAAAGTTAGTAAGAGCTGAACCAAAGAAGACAGGTGTCAATTCTCCAGCCAGGATAGCTTCCTCTGAAAACTCATTCCCAGCTTCATTTAAAAGCTCAATGTCATCCTTGACTTGCTCATAGAAAGGATTGGTGCCAAAAAGCTTGTCCCCATCTTCTAGACTAGCAAAACGCTCGTCCCCTTTATAGAGCTCCAAACGTTGGTTATAGAGGTCATAGAGCCCCTCAAAGGCTTTCCCCATCCCGATTGGCCAGTTCATTGGATAACTTGCAATACCCAAGACTTCTTCCAATTCTTGCAAGAGGTCTAGTGGTTCACGACCGTCACGGTCCAGCTTGTTCATAAAGG
>CAUQNI010000033.1:0-10090 GCA_963519555.1 uncultured bacterium | reverse complement strand
GCTGATTGACTTGCACTTGTTGATGCACTTGTTGAGGCAGATTCAGACGCTGATTGACTTGCACTTGTTGATGCGCTTGTTGATGCTGACTCTGACGCTGATTGACTTACACTTGTTGATGCGCTTGTTGAAGCAGATTCAGACGCTGATTGACTTGCGCTCGTTGAGGCACTTGTCGATGCGGACTCTGATGCTGACTGACTTGCGCTTGTTGAAGCAGACTCAGATGCTGATTGACTTGCACTTGTTGAAGCACTTGTCGATGCTGATTCAGATGCTGACTGACTTGCACTTGTTGAAGCACTTGTAGATGCTGATTCTGAAGCGGACTGACTTGCGCTCGTTGAGGCACTTGTTGAAGCAGATTCAGACGCTGATTGACTTGCGCTCGTTGAGGCAGATTCTGAAGCTGACTGACTTGCGCTTGTTGAAGCAGATTCAGATGCTGATTGACTTGCGCTTGTTGAAGCACTTGTCGATGCTGACTCTGATGCTGATTGACTTGCACTTGTTGAAGCGCTTGTTGAAGCAGATTCAGAAGCTGACTGACTTGCGCTGGTTGATGCACTTGTCGACGCTGATTCAGATGCTGATTGACTTGCGCTCGTTGAAGCACTTGTTGATGCTGATTCAGATGCTGATTGACTTGCACTTGTTGAAGCACTTGTCGACGCTGATTCTGATGCTGATTGACTCGCACTTGTTGAAGCACTTGTCGATGCGGATTCTGATGCTGATTGACTTGCGCTCGTTGAAGCACTTGTCGATGCTGACTCTGATGCTGATTGACTTGCGCTCGTTGAAGCACTTGTAGATGCTGATTCTGAAGCGGACTGACTTGCGCTCGTTGAAGCACTTGTTGAGGCTGACTCAGACGCCGATTGACTTGCACTTGTTGAGGCACTTGTCGAGGCTGACTCAGACGCTGATTGACTTGCACTTGTTGAAGCACTTGTTGAGGCTGACTCTGAAGCTGATTGACTTGCGCTTGTTGATGCACTTGTACTTGCTGACTCTGACGCTGATTGACTTGCGCTGGTTGAGGCACTTGTCGATGCTGATTCTGAAGCTGATTGACTCGCACTTGTTGAAGCACTTGTCGATGCTGACTCTGACGCTGATTGACTTGCACTTGTCGATGCTGATTGACTTGCGCTCGTTGAGGCACTTGTCGATGCTGACTCTGAAGCTGACGTGCTTGCGCTCGTTGAAGCTGACTGGCTCGCACTTGTACTTGCTGATTGACTTGCACTCGTTGAGGCTGACTCTGAAGCCGATTGACTTGCACTCATTGAAACTGACTTAGATGCACTTGTTGAGGCACTTTGACTTGTACTCATTGAGACTGACTTAGACACGCTTGTCGATGCACTTTGGCTAGTACTCATTGAGACTGAATTAGACGCGCTTGTCGATGCACTTTGGCTAACGCTTCTTGACGTCAACGTACTTGCTGATGTCGATGTAGAAGCAGAGGTAGATCGTGAAGATACTATACTTTCAGAAGTTGATCTAGATGTTACAACACTCTCAGAGGTTGATCTAGATGTGATTACACTCTCAGAAGTTGAGCGTGAGGTGATCACACTCTCAGATGTCGATCTAGATGTGATTAGACTTGTTGAAACTGACGTAGAAGCTACCGCGCTTACGCTTGCTGATTTCGATCTATAGTCAGAGTCAGATAAGTCTGGTTTTACTGTATTCTCTGTACCATCTTTATAAGTAATGGTCACAGTACCATCATTTGATATTCTATAGCCTTGTATACGGTTTGCATCTTGCGGATTTGATGCTTTTACCGCTTTAAGAATCTCTTGTTTATCATCTTCAGACAAAGTAGTCGTATTACTTACTTGAACCGCAACTTTTGGCTTCACACCTTGGAATTTTTCACTTAATTTTCCTTGAGCAAGTCTAAGATTATTTCCTTCAGACCAATTTTCTGAAAGATCTCTAACTATAACCGAACGTTTTATCCTATTGTTAGGATTACCTTGTCTGTCAATAGTATATCTCAAATCTGACCTGATTTGACCGTTACTCTCACCAGTGTCAATGATGTAAGGACTAGCCTTTGTAGCTCCCGTAGGAGTATTATTGAGATTGGTTAGAGCTGCAGTTCCCCAATTATCATCAAGTATATTCCCGCTGGTAACAGTAGTGCGACCATTGCTGTCACCTATTTTCACTTCAGTTTTGTAAATCTTTCCACTGTTATCACTAAATTTAGTAATAAAGCGCAGTTGATCACCTGCATAGAAAGTATATTTCCTAGCATTATCTTCCATTACGAATGGAACGTCTTCCCATTGACCAGTTGTAGGATTTTTTACTTGCACAGTTGTCGTAGCAACAGGTTTAACTGTTTCTCTAGTAATATTCCCAGTACCTTGCTCTGAAGTCAACACTTCATTTGTATTTGGACCTGCTGGTACACTTTGGATTGCAGTAACATTACCTAAAGGAAGCAAACCATTGTTTGCGGTGTAAGCCGTTCTCAAATCTTCTGCAGTAAAGGTTACGCTAGTAGCATTATCTGCTACTCTTTTAGGTTCAATTTGTCTACCTGCAACTGTCAAGGTTACAGTTGCTCCTGGAAGAACATTGGTTACCGTAATACTTTGATCTGGTAAACCTCCACGTCCACTTAAGCTTTCAATAACTGGTGGGTTAACTGCCACTGCCAAGTCTGAGATTGGTTTGGTGCGAGATTGACCATCTTTATAGGTAATCTTGGCATTAGTTCCTTCGAAGGTAACTTCCTTGATACGATCTTTTTCTTTTTGTGTATCTGTATCATGGGCATTCTTGATTGCTTCTATAATGCTTGCTTTTTCAGGACCTGTTAAAGTAGCCAGATTTGTAACTTTAATCTTCTTATCAGGATTCAAGTTAGCATTTCTTACTGCTAAATCACCTTGTGCAAGTTTAAATGTATTTCCTACTGACTCATTTCCTGCAACATCTGTAGCTGTAATCGAACGAGTCGTACTATTTGTGGTACTGTATTGAAGTTCTTCTTTGACTGTCCCCTCTGCAACTAGGCTAGCTGGATTTGTAGCTGAGGCATCTGTAATAGAAGCAATATTGGATACAAGTGCATTTCCAAAAGCATCATTCAAAACATTTCCATTTTGAACCTCGTCAACTCTATTAGTCACTTGTTTAACCGTCGTTTTATTTATATAGTTACTATTGTCAGTAGCTGATGTTGTAAATCTAATTTGGTCACCAGCATAAAAAGTATATACTGGATTTCCACCTGAAATTGTCTTAGGAGCAGGTCCCCATTGTTTAGTCGCTTTATTGTAAATTTCTACAACTGTATTCACTACTGGCTTAACCGTCTCAGGAGTAATATTGACACCTGTACTTTCAGCAGATGGGGTTGTAACGCCACTAGAGTCCGTAATGTTTGCTGTAGCTTTTACACTTCCGTTGGCTGGCAATACATTCAAACCAAGTTCTGCAGGAGTTACTGTCAGATTAGTTGCACCTGCTGGCTTATCGACTGTATAAGTGTCATTTCCGATTTTAATCGTAACAGACGTTGCTTTTGGTTCAATATTTGTAATCGTAATGTTCTTCGCAAGACCACCTTGTTTTGACAAATCATTTGTAACCGTTGGAGCTTTTGGTTTAGCAATATCTGCCACCTTGAGTGTACGAGTAGTATCATCCTTATATTGGATAGTTGCAGTATCGCCATTTATCGTAACATTCTTGATACGACCATCAACACCATGAGCTGTCTTAATATTAGCTATCAGAGTTGTTTTTTCTAAAGCTGTTGGATTGCTCAAGTCATTGACTGTTGCTTTGGTTGTTGGATTGAGATTTGCATTTTTAACTGCAAGACTTGCATGACGTAGAATAAAGCTATCTGTACTTGATGAGTTATTTGCTCCATCGACAGCATTAATTTGACGAGTAAGTGTCTGATCTGGCGCCCATACAAGATTTTCTTTCAACGTAACAGTAGATGTTCCCTCATACGGAGCTGTTCCCGATGCGGGCGTCACGGTATCTCTAAAGGTTCCGCCTGTACTTGTTCCCCATGCAGGAAGAGCGAACAAATCATTTTTCCAACTTGTTCTGTCCGCAAATGTGACCGTCTTAACTTTTCCACTGTTATCTGTAACTATGGTTTTCACACGAAGTTCATCGCCTGAATAGATAGAATAATCCTGTCTACCTTCTGAATCCACTGTAGAAGGTACTGGTTTCCAAGTATTGGTTGTCTTATCTAACACTTCAAATGAATAGTTAATAACTGGTTTTTCTGTTTCAGGTGTGATGCTTACAGGTTCACTTGTTGCAGATTCAAACGGTGTGCTAGCACTAACATTTAAACCTGGCGCTGAAACTTTGGCAGTAACTGTTGCATTGTTTGGCAACAAGCCATTCTCGAAACCAAGCTCGGCTGGTGTAACAGTTACACTAGGGGTACCAGCTGTAATCGGCTTAGTAAACGTTTTATTCCCTACTGTCACTGTTACCTTAGTGGCCTGCGGATCAATATCTGTTACCGTGATATTCGATGGCATACCACCTTCTTGGGTTAGATTTTTACTTACAGTTGGTCGACTAGGAAGAACTTTCACTTGCAAAGTTTCTGGGCCAACATTGCCTGACCCATCTACTGCAGAAAGGAAGTATTGAAATAGTCCAACTTTATTAATAGTTCCTCGAACTCGACTCGAAATCGTCTTATCAGCATTTGTAGTATTAGTTAGCGAAAGCGAACCAACACTAGGATCAGTTATCGGAGAGCTGTTTGCCAGGAGCATTCCCCTGAAAGATTTAATACCCGAATTACCTGTCTCATTGTCTGAAACGGTTAGAGGCACATCGACAGAATCACCTGAAACAATTTCAATTGTTTTATTGGCTGGAACTCCCTTAATAACAGGAGAAATAGCATCACGAGTTGAGACTGCAGGATCTCCAAATTCTGACTCCAAATTTCCCTTGTTATTTGGTAAGGTTACAGTTGTCTTGGCTACATATGAACCAGCCTGTACATTTGGAACAGTAACCGTTGCTTTCCCATTTGAAACTCTACCTGTGTGGCTTGTATTGTTTGGCCCCTGAAGGGTAACCGTTGAACCGTTCGGAATGTTTGAACCTACATTAACAACAACTTGTACATTTTGTCCCACTCTATTGTCAAGATCTGTTTCAATTGTTGGAGAAGCTGGTTTAACGGCAACTGTAACAGTTTTCTCAGTTGGATTTCCAACCGCGTCTGTAGCCGTCACCTTAACATTCTCATAAAGACCAATTTTAGAAGGAGTACCTGTCAAAGTAGTTGACATAGAACCGTCATTGTTTCTAACAGCTGGGCTTGCTGTCAAAACATTGTTAAAGTTTGTAGTCGAATTATCAAGGTTGGTTCCTGTAGACCTACTTGCATCGTAAGTAATGGTCTTCATACCTGAATTACCAGTCGTTACATCAGAAGCTGACAAGCGAACATTAGCTGGTTGTCCAACAGTCAAATTGATTCGTCCGTTGTCCCCTGCTGTAATAACTGGTCCAGTTGAGTCAATATTGACAGCTCGAATCACATTACTAAAATCAGATTCAACAGACGTCTTAGAGGCTCCACTTCTATCTATATATTGTGGTTGTCCATCAACTACCGTTTGAGTCTTGTAGTCTGCATTGTTTTGTAGATTAACATTTCTAAAGGTTACACGTCCATTATTATCTGCTGTTTCCTCTAGTATTTTCACTCCATTTTGGTAAAGAGCTACTTTCTTACCTGGGGCTGCTTTTTCAACCTGAATATCTTGATGATCTTTACCTTCTACAAATTTACTCGTAATTTTTGGCGCGTAAGGCTTAACGATAAACTGAGTATCTACATCTTTTGCTGTATTATCTGGGAAGGTTACATGTATCTTATTGTTAAAGACCCCTGGAGTGCGTCCAACATTCTTCTTCTCGATTGTTTGATTGTTAGAATCTCTCCACTCTATTCGTGAGTTACTAGGTAACTTATCACCACCATAATCATTAGTACCTTTTCTTACTAAATATTGGTTCGGATCCGTAAAGGCATTTGACGTGGAGCCCTCATACCACCATTTCAAGCCTGCATCATTATAGTTATTGGTAATATACGGTTCTTCCACTTGTTTAACAAAATATTTCCCACCTTGTGCTGCGGCTAGTGGATAAGCTTGTTCGTAGCTCATCCCAAGAGGATTGGTGTGGAGCCCCACCGTTGCAAAGGTCGTACCTGGTGAACCTAAACCAAATAACAGTTTCATATTTTTTATTTGTTCACCAGTAACACCTGGTTTTACTCTTGTTTCAAAGCGTGTTACGTTTACTTCACTTTGCGTTCCACCGATATTAACCGTTTGCCAAATAGTACGTGGGTCTGAAATACGCGGAACGATTGCTGGAGAAATTTGGTTCCATATAGGGCGTTTATACTGGTCATTATTATCAGATAAAGCTTTTAGCAAGTTTTTAGATTCATCTGGATGGTAAAGAGAAACAAGGCCTTTACCACCTGTAAACTGATTTCTATCGTATGTTTCTGACCCCTGTTTAGCAAATCCATCACCACCACCTGCAACAGTCTCACCAAATTTATCTGGCAAGTTAAGCGGATTGGTCGTATCAACAGGAAGATTAGCGAAATTCACATTTGGTTTTACTGTTGTACTTGTTATTTCATTTTTATAACCTGACGTGGTAATAGTATCAGGCATCTCCACCTGGTCTGGAACCTGCATCCACTTAATCACATTAGTATAACCACGATTAGCAAGCGGATTGGCAATCACTGTCCAAATGATAGAGGTTACTTTACCATTTGCATCATATACAGGCTCCGATGCAACAGCCACGTGATCTCTCAAATAATTTTCTGCAGAATCATTATAACCAGATACGTAAGATTTTAAGTTTTCGCCATTTGGACGATCCTCGTTAGCCGATCCTACCGCACGTACACCAACCTGTGTATTAATGGCACGAGGTTGTGATCCTCTCTCCATCTGTCTGCCATTTAGCACACTACGTTTCCCATTTGTAGCACGTTGAACCGCATTGGCAATAGAAGCTTCTGCAGCTTTTGCTTGCTTGATAACGGCTGTAAGGTCAGCGTTTGGATTTTTCAAAGCTTCTTCGATAGCTGTTACGGCAGCGTTAACTTTAGTAACTGCTGAATCCATGTTAGGTAAACCGATAGACTTAGCTAGGTATTCACCCATAGAAGCTGAGATTTTAGAAAGACGTTTGCGGTCTTCTTCAGCTTTTTTGTTGACACCAGTTGCCGCTGATTCAACTACAGCAGCTTTTCCAACTGTAGTAACCATTTCCGAAGCTTGATTTGTCAAACTATCCAATTTAGTCTCAATTTTTGCCAAAGAGTTCAGACTAGATTCGATACTAGCTGATAAAACGGCTTCATCTTTAGCAGTAGCTGTAGTCTCCTTAATTGTCTGTTCAGCTACATTTGTTGCCACCAAACTAGTTGCTGTCGTTGCAGCTTGATTAGCTGTAGCTGTCTGAGAACTTACTGTTTCTTTCGTCAAAGCTTGTGAAGTCAATCCTTGACTCAAAATAGAATGAACTACATTTTCTGAGGTTGCTCCAGACTGATTAATCGCCTTACTAGCAGACAAGCTCACTTCTAGACTAGCACTGATAGAAATTGATTCCTTGACACTTGTGCTTGCTGATTCTGAAACTTTTAAGCTAGTACTTGCACTTGTCGAAATCTCCAAACTAGCATTGTTAGATTCAGAGTGTGTGTTTGAAGTTGCTAAATCACTTGCAACCTCACTCTTATTTCCAATAACAGCAGAACCCAAATTAGCCAAGGCTTCATCTGCACTGATTTCTTTCTCAAGAACTTTCGTATTTTCCTCAGCATAAGCATGTTGAGTGGCAATACCTCCTCCCAACACGACTCCCGTCGTCGCTATGGCTTTTATAATCGCCAAGCCTGTTAAATTCTGGTTTTCTGAAGTATCTACTAAATCCGCTTTAATAGATGGTGTATCTACACCACCACGTAAAACTCTAAAAAGTCCAAATTGAGACGTCGAGGCACGTAACCAATGCTTACCTGACTTGATTAACTTGAAACGAGTGACACGATCGGTCTCTCTGTATTCACCTTCTTGGCGTCTAAAAAACATGTTTTAGATCCCCTTCCTTCTATATTTATGTGCATTTGTCAATAAAATACCAAACTATATTATACGTTAATAAATCAAATATTTCAATACCCCAAAAAAACATTTTTACCTAAAAAAAAAAAGCATTTTTATATTAGTTTAACCAAGTTGGGTTTTTTTATAATTATGACTATTTTCCTTATTTTATTCATAAAAAAGTGTTTGAAGTTTGTTTTTATGCAACTTTTTTGTTTTTATGTTTCGATTGAGAAATATTAAGTTTTTGTTACAAAAACCCAGTATAAATTTCCCACAAAATACTTTGTTAGCATGATGTATTATCTCCTAAAATACCCATCTCTCTTAATAAGACAAAATCTACCTACTAAGCGAACTAACAAAATAAAGATAGCAAGATTTGGCAATTTCTCATAAAAAATTTATTTTATTTCAACATTAATTTCTTACTAGCAATCAGATTTCTATCCAACATAGGCCTACATTGCTTAACTTAGAAATCATACTCCTCAAAGATTAAAAAGCAAGTCAGATTAACAGCGCTTCATCACGAATCCCTTCTTTAGTTCTCCAACCCCTTATCCTCAAATTAGGATTTTGAGCTGCAGGGACTAATTTCCCCTTTGATTTTTGTTTTATTTCTATCACTTTCGAATTCCTCAAAAATGACGTTTGAAAACACAGATTTGTTACTGTTGTTCTTGGTATTAGCTGCAAATTCATGCCTATCTTATAATAGATTATATTTTCTAAAACATTGCTACAGTAGATTGAAATAAGATGAAAATCAATCGATTGAGAAAATCAGATTAATTTCTAGAAATGTTTTAGGAATCGTTGCGTACTGTTCTAGCTTCAACCTACTATAGAAGTTGCGTTGCATTGCGTTGTCCTGTTCTAGATTCAACAATATGGAACGAAGCAATAGTCACATAATGAAAAAACTCCCTTAGATGGAAGATCATCTAAGGGAGTTTTATAAATCGGGTTAAAAATACACTCTACATATTTTTAACTCAATTATTCTTCATCATCACGTTTACGGCGTTTCGCAAACAAACCTAGACCAGTTACAGCAGCCAAAGCTCCTAAAAGTACAGATGATTTAGATGCTTCTGTACCAGTATTTGGTAATAGCTGTTTCGAGCTAGCAACTGTGCTTTGTGAAACAGGCTGAGCTGTTGATTGTTCTTGACTTGTCGTACTTGTTGGTGTTGATACATTTTCTGAATTTGTAACATTTGTACTCATAGAAGCCGATTGACTTACTGAAGTAGACGTTACAACTGATGCTGAGATAGATTCAGATAAGGAAACATTAACACTTTGTGACTCTGATATGCTTTCACTCAAGCTCACATCTGGTCTGTAATTACTTTCTGGGTCACCCATACTTGTTGATTCAGATACTGACATTGAGATACTTACTGAGACAGAAGTGCTTGTTGAAACAGACTCAGACGCTGACTGACTTGCACTTGTTGAGGCACTTGTCGATGCTGACTCTGATGCTGATTGACTTGCGCTCGTTGAGGCACTTGTCGATGCGGATTCTGACGCTGATTGACTTGCGCTCGTTGAGGCACTTGTCGATGCGGACTCTGACGCTGATTGACTTGCGCTCGTTGAAGCACTTGTTGAGGCAGATTCAGAAGCTGACTGACTTGCGCTGGTTGAAGCAGATTCAGATGCCGATTGACTTGCACTTGTTGAGGCACTTGTCGACGCTGATTCAGATGCTGATTGACTCGCACTTGTGCTTGCGGATTGGCTTGCACTCGTTGAGGCACTTGTTGATGCTGACTCTGAAGCTGATTGACTTGCGCTCGTTGAAGCACTTGTTGAGGCTGACTCTGAAGCTGATTGACTTGCACTTGTTGATGCTGACTCTGACGCTGACTGACTTGCACTTGTTGAAGCACTTG
>CAUQNI010000032.1:0-10188 GCA_963519555.1 uncultured bacterium | reverse complement strand
AGGAGTGGAGCATGAATCTACATCAACCCTTGCATGTCTTACCTGGTGTGGGACCGAAGTCAGCAGAGAAATACGCCAAATTAGGAATTGAAAACTTGCAAGACCTCTTGCTCTACTTTCCTTTCCGTTATGAAGACTTCAAGACCAAGCAGGTTCTGGAGCTGGAAGATGGAGAAAAGGCTGTTCTGTCTGGTCAAGTCGTGACTCCTGCTAGTGTCCAGTATTATGGTTTCAAGCGCAATCGCCTGCGTTTTAGCCTCAAACAGGGAGAAGTTGTTTTTGCGGTGAATTTTTTTAACCAACCCTACCTAGCTGACAAGATTGAACTAGGCGCAACCCTTGCTATTTTTGGAAAATGGGATCGCGCCAAGGCTAGTCTGACAGGTATGAAGGTCCTGGCTCAGGTGGAAGATGACCTCCAACCTGTCTATCGTCTGGCTCAGGGAGTTAGTCAGGCCAGTCTGGTTAAGGTCATCAAAACGGCCTTTGATCAGGGGCTGGACCTCTTGATAGAGGAGAATCTTCCTCAGTCTTTGTTGGACAAATACAAACTCATGTCCCGTTGTCAGGCCGTTCGTGCTATGCATTTCCCTAAGGATCTGGCAGAATACAAGCAGGCCCTTCGCCGTATCAAGTTTGAGGAACTCTTTTATTTCCAAATGCAATTGCAGACGCTCAAGTCTGAAAATAGAGTTCAGGGAAGTGGTCTGGTTCTGGATTGGTCTCAGAAAAAAGTGGCGGCTGTTAAAGAAAGTCTGCCTTTTGCTCTGACCCCAGCTCAGGAGAAGAGTTTGCAGGAAATTTTGGCCGACATGAAGTCGGACCACCACATGAATCGTCTCCTGCAAGGGGATGTGGGGAGCGGAAAAACGGTGGTCGCTGGCTTGGCCATGTTTGCGGCGGTGACGGCTGGCTATCAGGCAGCCCTCATGGTACCAACAGAAATCCTAGCAGAGCAGCATTTTGAGAGTTTGAAGGGGCTTTTTCCAGACTTGAAACTGGCTCTCTTGACAGGTTCCTTGAAAGTGGCAGAAAAGAGAGCAGTCTTGGAGACCATTGCCAAGGGTGAGGCTGATTTGATTATCGGAACCCACGCTCTGATTCAGGATGGAGTAGATTATGCTCGTCTTGGCTTGATTATCATCGATGAGCAGCACCGTTTTGGTGTGGGGCAAAGGCGGATTTTACGAGAAAAAGGTGACAATCCTGACGTTCTCATGATGACGGCGACTCCCATTCCACGGACGCTGGCCATTACAGCCTTTGGAGATATGGATGTTTCCATTATCGACCAGATGCCAGCAGGGCGGAAGCCTATTGTGACGCGCTGGATTAAGCATGAGCAACTGCCTCAGGTTTTGACTTGGTTAGAGGGGGAAATTCAAAAAGGTTCCCAAGCCTATGTTATTTCTCCCTTGATTGAAGAATCTGAAGCTCTGGACTTGAAAAATGCTATTGCCTTATCTGAGGAGCTGACAGCTCATTTTGCAGGCAAGGCAAAGGTGGCCCTTCTACATGGTAAGATGAAGAGTGACGAAAAAGACCAGATTATGCAGGAGTTCAAGGAAAGAAAAACGGATATTCTGGTTTCGACGACGGTTATCGAGGTCGGGGTTAATGTTCCCAATGCGACAGTTATGATTATCATGGATGCTGATCGCTTTGGTCTTAGCCAGCTTCACCAGCTCAGGGGTCGTGTCGGTCGGGGGGACAAGCAGTCTTATGCTGTTCTCGTTGCCAATCCCAAGACTGATTCTGGGAAAGACCGCATGCGCATCATGACAGAAACCACCAATGGATTTGTCCTTGCGGAGGAAGATTTGAAAATGCGGGGTTCAGGTGAGATTTTTGGAACCAGACAGTCAGGACTTCCAGAGTTTCAAGTGGCTGATATTATTGAAGATTTTCCGATTTTAGAAGAAGCTAGAAAGGTTGCCAGCTACATTAGTTCGATAGAAGGCTGGCAAGAGGATCCAGAATGGCGCATGATTGTCCTTCATTTGGAAAAGAAAGAACATCTAGATTAATACTCTTCAAAAATCAAATTCAAACCACGTCAACGTCGCCTTGTCGTACTCAAGTACAGCCTGCGGCTAGTTTCCTAGTTTGCTCTTTGATTTTCATTGAGTATAAGCTTTCTCTAAGAAAAACTTAAGCTAGCTTTCAGGTTTGGCCCTTATACTAGAGTCATCAAAAAGAAACGAGGACTCTCACATGACAGTAACGATTAAAGTAAATTACCAAACCACATTCCAAAAGAAAGAAGCAAAAAATTAAGATTGAATAGAAGGAAGAAAGAGCGAAATGCTCTTTTTTTATTTTTAAAACTACTTTCAGTTCATCATCCCAAAAATAAAGAATCTAAAACTACTTTCTATTTGCTTTTCTTTCTTGCGTTGATTTCTTATATGTGCTAGAGTTGTGATAGCGATTACAAAATAAAAGGAGTATATTATGAAAAATCCAGCTTTGTTAGAAGAAATGAAGACTTATCTAGGAAGGGATGAGGTTCCAGAAGACTTTGATATTTTCTGGGATGAGGAATTGAAAAAAGTTTCCACACTTCCAGCCTACCAGTTGGAGGAAAGAGATTTCCATATTCCCCAAGTCAAGTGCTTTGAGCTCACTTTTGAAGGAACCAATGAAGGTAAGGTCTATGCACGCGTCGTTCTTCCTAAGAGTGAGAGTAAAGTCCCAATAATTTTCCATTTCCATGGTTATATGGGACGTGGCTGGGACTGGGCAGATATGCTGGCCTATACTGTAGCTGGTTACGGTGTTGTTTCCATGGATGTGCGGGGCCAATCAGGTTATTCACAGGACGGTTTGCGTTCTCCTCTAGGAAACACGGTGAAGGGACATATCATCCGTGGTGCTGTGGAAGGTCGGGATCATCTCTTTTATAAGGATGTTTATCTGGATATTTACCAGTTGGTTGAAATCATTGCTAGTCTACCTCAGGTTGATGAGAAGCGACTTTCTAGCTATGGTGCCTCACAAGGTGGTGCACTAGCCTTGGTTGCAGCAGCGCTCAATACACGGATTCAGAAAACAGTTGCCATCTATCCCTTCTTGTCAGACTTCAGAAAGGTGCTTGAGATTGGGAATACCAGTGAGGCTTACGACGAACTTTTCCGTTATTTCAAGTTCCACGACCCCTTCCATGAAACTGAGGAGGAGATCATGGCGACCCTTGCCTATATCGATGTGAAAAATCTTGCCCATCGTATCAAGGGTGAGGTCAAGATGATTACGGGCTTGGATGACGATGTTTGCTATCCTATTACCCAGTTTGCGATTTACAATCGTCTGACCTGCGATAAGGCCTATCGTATCATGCCTGAGTATGCCCATGAAGCCATGAATGTCTATGTCAACGACCAAGTCTACAATTGGCTCTGTGGAAGTGAGATTCCTTTTAAGTATGTGAAGTGATGAATGAGAGAGCCCAGTAGCTCTCTTTTTATAATTTTAATAGCTGGAAAGGACAAGTTTTCAGTTGATATTGGGTGTATAAAATAGGATGATTGATAATAGATTGGTATAAGAAAGAAGTGAGGAATAGTTTTTCACTTCTTTACAAAATATTGTTTAATTTGCGAATAGAATAGTTGAAAAAGGAAGTGATGATTATTTAACTTAAATGTTTTCTTAAGCAACAAGATACAATGGAATAATATATATAAACATGATGAACATAGTAAGTTATTAGTTTTTCTATAATTCAATAAATAAAAAATAAGATATATTATTGAAAGCGATTACAGATTATGTTATACTGTAGGAGCAAGTTTGAAACTTAAAGAAATAATATATATTTAAAACAGATTATATATTATGAGTCGTGTAGTAGGAAGGAGGATGAAGCTGCAGGACTCATTAAGTTATTTTGAATTCAAATGCACAAATTAACTTTGAAAGTTAAAGTGAGGTAATATATGTTTGTATGTTTAAAAGGTTTAGGAAAATTCCGTAAATCCAAAGCTTATGGTTTGGTTGGTTGCTTGATATTATCCGCAGTGCTCGGCTTAGCTGCACCAGAGTTACCAGTTATTGGTGGTGGAGTTGCTTATGCTGATGTTATTCAGGGCGGTAACGATATAAAAGATGTGGGAGTTCATAGTGATGTTACTAATGGTGTAGCAATGACCTATACCACCTATGACAGTGGAAATAGTGGTCAACAAACGGCATCAGGTAGTGGAGTATTTGTTGCACCAAATGTGATGGTGACTGTTGCTCATAATTACTACGATAAAAAAACTGAAGATGGCTCTGCGGTTTTACGTGGCGGTGATTCTGCTAAGAGTTATGTCGTGATGAATTCAGATACGGAGAAAGTAAATAAAGTTCCTACATCAGGTAGTACTGAAGCTGTAGATAAAGGTGCTATTCATGCTTATAATGAAAAGGATTTTGGAAGGTCTTATAGTAAAGACTTGGCAGTTGTTGTAACTAATAAAACTGTTGAAGCAATGACCAATGGAGAGGATTCGCCAAGAGAGCTAAGTAAGACTGAGGTAGCCACAGGTGATTCGATTCGAATGGTTGGTTATCCTAATGACTTCACAACCTCTAATCTAAGTGAAGAAAACAGAAATCGACTAAAAGATGGAAAACCTTATGAAGTTGAAGGGAAAGTAAGTACTCTTAATAAAGAAAATGGTGCTGTTACTTACCATACGTCTGCTTTAGGTGGTTTTTCAGGTGCTCCTTTATTTAATGATAAAGGAGAAGTGGTTGGTATCCATCAACACGGAACAAATACTGCTAGTGAAGTAGAATCTAATCGTATCGGTGGTGGTACTATCTTTACGGAAAAACATAAAGAGTGGATTCGTTCGATGGTGGATAGATATGCAATCACGGGCTGGTATCTAGATGGAACGACTCGTTACTATTATGACGAAAATCATAAAGCTCTAAAAAGTGTTGAAAAAGAAATTGATGGAGCGCGCTATCGTTTCAATGATAGAGGTCAAGCAACCTTATTAAGTGGAGTTGAAAAAGGTCGAGTTCTTCTTCGCCTGGAAGATGTGAAGGGCAATCGCTTGATTGCGGACAAGGTAGTGCAAACAGGAGAAGTTGACTCACCAATCGTATTCAATTTACGACAAGATGCAGACTTTAATCGATTAGTAGGGGATTCTCCGAATGCTAAGATAGTGTCTTATAATAATCTTCCTATCAACAAGTTAGTTACGGATACTAGTTGGTCTGGTGATTATGTAAGCAAAGTGGCTCTAGGAAATACAGTTATTAAAGCTGTGTTAGACTCAGTATCTCCAAAAACCGATTTTGCTCGTACTGAGGTTGGGAAAGTTGATTTAAGTGGAACTGCCAACTTACCAAAACCAAGTGAAATAGTAAAAAATGCACCAAATGGTGAACAAAATTTCCAAGCAACTACGCATATCTTAACGCCTGATGGAACAGGTTCAGCAACCCTAATTGCTCCTAATTTGTTATTAACTGTGGCACATAACTTTTTAACAGTTAATGGCTCTAAGGTTGTTACAAAGTCAGGGAAAGAGAATACAGTTTATAAGGCTACGTTACCAAATGGAACTTCTATCAATTTTTCTGATGAAGAGATTGCTTATTGGAACAAAGCAGAGTCTGTTTTTGGCTTTAAAAATGACTTAGCTCTCGTTCGATTAAAAGAAGCAGTAAAAGGAGTAACTCCTGTAGAAGTTGTGAAGCAATCTGCAAAAGTTGCCGAAGGAAATACAGTTTCGGTTTATGGTTTTCCAGATAACAAGCTAAGTCCAGTTTTAGATAGTAAAGTAGTAGGAACTACTGACTTTGGTTCTGGTATAGAGGGAATTAGCTATGGAGGTACGAAACCTGGAGCATCTGGTGGTGGACTATACAATGATAAAGGTGTTTTAATCGGCGTTCATCAAAATGGAGTTATTGATAATCGTAGTGGTGGTTTAGTTTTATCAAAAGAACAATTAGATTGGGTTCGTTCCTATATTGAAGGTCAACCTAAAGAGCCAGTTTATGTGAAAGATAAAGAAGTAGCATCACCTAAACAGGATTTGGATAAGGAACTAGCTGAAAAATTAGCTTCAGCAACTGACAATGGAGTTGAAGTTAACAAAGAAAGCTTGAAAAAAGAGACACCAACTGACCAAGGAGGAAATCCTGAAAATATTCCAGCAGAGCCCAATGTAGAAAAAGGAGAAAAAACAGAGAATCTCCCAGAAGAAGCTGAAAGTGCAGATAATGTTGTACTTCCTCCACGTGATTACTTTGCCAGAGACTTGAAGAATGTTAAAACTGTATTTGAAAAAGAAGATCTTGCTACGAATGCTGGAAATGGGCAAAGAGTTGATTTGTCAGAAGCCTTAGATAAGTTGAAACATCTTCAAAATGCGACTATTCATATGGAGTTTAAACCAGATGCCAACGCTCCGCAATTCTATAATCTCTTCTCTGTATCAAGTGATAAGAATAGAGACGAATATTTCAGTATGTCTGTTAATAAAGGTACTGCAATGATAGAAGCTCGCGGAGCTGATGGAAGTCACTTTTATGGAAGTTTCTCAGATGCACCACTTAAAGTAAAACCTGGAAAATGGAATTCTGTTACTTTCACAGTGGAAAGACCGAAAGCAGATCAACCCAATGGGCAAGTTCGTCTATATGTAAATGGTGTATTATCTAGAACGAATACGAAATCTGGTCGTTTTATTAAAGATATGCCAGATGTTAATAAGATTCAGATTGGTGCTACTAGAAGAGCGAACCAAACAATGTGGGGATCAAATCTTCAGGTTCGTAATCTGACCGTATATGATCGTGCTTTAACTCCTGAAGAAGTAGGAAAACGCAGTCAATTATTTAAAGTAGCAGATTTAGAAGAGAAATTACCAGAAAGTGCAAAAATCACAGAGAAGAAGGAAGTTTTTGTAAGTGGTGTAAATGGTGGATTGAATAAGGATGGGATTAATACTTACCGAATTCCAGCACTACTAAAAACAGACAAAGGAACATTAATCGGCGGAGCGGATGAAAGACGTTTACACTTCTCTGACTGGGGAGATATTGGTATGGTAGTTCGTCGAAGTCAGGATGGAGGAGTGACATGGGGAGATAGAATAACAATTTCTAACCTTCGTGATAATCCAGAGGCCAGAGATAAAACTGCTCCGTCACCCTTAAATATTGATATGGTATTAGTTCAAGATCCAGAAACTAAGAGAATCTTTTCGGTTTACGATATGTTCCCAGAAGGAAAAGCAGTATTCGGTATGCCTGCCAAACCTGAAAAAGCATACGAGCGTATAGGGGATAAAACTTATCAAATTTTATATAAAACAGGCGAAAAAGGACATTATACCATTCGTGAAAATGGTGAGGTTTATAATTCTAAAAATCAAAAAACAGATTATCATGTTGTCGTAAATCCTAAACAACGAGGATATAGCGACAAAGGTGATCTGTATAAAGGGAAAAATTTAATTGGTAATGTTTACTTCGCACAGAGTACTAAAAATCCGTTTAGAGTAGCCAATACAAGCTATTTGTGGATGTCTTATAGTGATGATGATGGGCAGACTTGGTCTGCACCAAGAGATATCACACCAGGTATTCGTCAAGATTGGATGAAATTCCTTGGAACAGGTCCTGGAACGGGTATTGTATTACGCACAGGTGAGCACAAGGGGCGGATATTAGTGCCTGCTTACACCACAAACAATATTTCGCATTTAGGTGGCTCCCAATCTTCTCGTTTGATTTACTCAGATGATCATGGAGTAACTTGGCATGCTGGAGAGGCACCGAATGATAATCGACCTGTAGAAAACAAGATTATTCATTCATCTAATATGAATAATGGTGGTGCGCAAAATACAGAATCAACCGTGCTTCAATTGAATAACGGCGATGTTAAACTCTTCATGCGTGGTTTAACTGGAGATCTTCAGGTTGCTACTAGTAAAGATGGTGGAGTTACTTGGGAGAAAACAATCAAACGTTATCCAGAAGTAAAAGATGCCTATGTGCAAATGTCAGCTATTCATACGATGCATGATGGAAAAGAGTATATTCTTCTTAGCAATGCTGCTGGACCAGGGCGCGAACGAAAAGATGGCTTAGTTCATTTGGCACGTGTTGAGAAGAATGGCGAGCTAACTTGGATAAAACATCATTTAATTCAAGGTGGAGAATTTGCATATAATTCATTACAAGACTTGGGTAACGGAGAATACGGAATTTTATATGAACATAGCGAGAATAGTCAAAATCGCTACACCCTTTCTTATAAGAAATTTAATTGGGATTTCTTGAGTAAAGATAGAATTTCTTCTAAAGAGGTAAAAGTTAAACAAGCTGCCGATATGGGTGAAGGTATAATGAGTTTAGAGTTTGATTCAGAAGTATTAGTCAATCAAGCACCTACTTTAAGTTTGGCTAATGGAAAAACAATTGAATTTATGACTCAATTAGACAATAAAACTCTTTTATTTGCTGCAAATAAAAAAGATATTGGTCAAGAAATAACTGGTATAGTTGGTGGTAGTATAGAAAGTATGCACGATTTACCAGTAAACTTAAGAAACTCAGGAGTTCCTGGTGGGATAAACGCAGCAGAAGCAGCGGTAAATGAATTAGAAGATTATACAGGAGCTATAGGAATAGCAGGAGAAGAAATCGCTACCACAGAATCTCTTTTAGACTATTCAGGAGGAGTAAGTTCAGACCCAGTCGTAACCCCAGAGGTAGACGAATACAGCGGAGGAGTAAACGCAGCAGAAGCAGCGGCAAGTGAATTAGACGATTATACTGGAGCTATAGGAACAGCAGGAGAAGAAATCGCTACCGCAGAATCTCTTTTAGACTATTCAGGAGGAGTAAGTTCAGACCCAGTCGTAACCCCAGAGGTAGACGAATACAGCGGAGGAGTAAACGCAGCAGAAGCAGCGGCAAGTGAATTAGACGATTATACTGGAGCTATAGGAACAGCAGGAGAAGAAATCGCTACCGCAGAATCTCTTTTAGACTATCCAGGAGGAGTAAGTTCAGACCCAGTCGTAACACCAGAGGTAGATGAATACAGTGGAGGAGTAAACGCAGTAGAAGCAGCGGTGAATGAATCAGAAGATTATACAGGACTATTCGCAACACCAGAAGAAACTTCAACAGTGAAATCTACTGATAAACAAGTAAGTAATAAGGAAAGTAAGAAAGAAGAAAAAACTAATCAAGTTATCCCAAGTTTTGACAGCTCGCAACGTCTTTTCAAAAATGAAACAGGAAGTGTTCACATTCAAGCTTCAGAAGAAGTTTTGAGAAATGTTAAAGCTGTTCAAATAGAAGAAGTGGAAGTTAGTAGTCTAAGTTCATTAAACTATAAAGCATTTGATATCAAGTTGAAGAATGCAGATGGCCAATCGGTTCAACCTAAAGGAAAAGTTCTTATTACTTTTACTACCGATCAGTCTGTTGAACATGTTTATTATGTAGATCCAGAAGGAAATCTACATCCTCTTGAATTCACACAAAAAGATGGAAAAGTTATTTTTGAAACCAATCACTTTAGTATTTATGCTATGACTTTCCGACTCTCTATCGACAATTTAGCACTCGATAATCCTACAAAAGCTAAAAAAGAGGAGGAATTATCACTATCACCTAAATTGTTATCTACAAATGGAAACTCAGGATCCAACCAATCGGAGAATAAAGTAAGTAACAATGAGCAAACTATGTTACCAAATACAGGTGAGTCTGCTTCATCACTAACAATCTTATTTGGTTTTATAGGAATGTTCCTTGGAGCAATGATTTCTTATAAGCGAAAAGACAGTTAATTTGTCTACAGTTGTTCGTTGAACTTTTAGGTTCATATAAAATAAACCAGTCTAGAATCCTAAAAATTATCTAGGATTTTAGGCTGGTTTTTTAGGATTCTTATTCAACTGTAAAGGAACTCTTAAGCTAGATGGACAAGAAAGTTATTTCTTGATTCATGAATCGCAAGAAGAAGATGATGATCGTACTCGTATCTATCATAGTACAGAGATGGATGGTGCAATTGCTTATGGTAAACCAGGTAAACGTACTCCATTATGGTTATCATCAGTCATTGATAAAGAAATGCGCTATCTGCATGAGATTATGCAAGGAGCTCCAGTATCAGAAGAATTTGCAAAACTATTGACAGGTGAAGCTGCT
>CAUQNI010000031.1:0-10792 GCA_963519555.1 uncultured bacterium | reverse complement strand
TAAGAACCATCTGTGATAAACTCACTGTACTGACACTGACCACAGACATAGTGAGGAGAGAGAGGATTGACCTCTGTAATCCCAATCATGGTCGCAACGAAACTAGATCCGACAGACCCACGAGAACCAACCAAGTAGCCCCGTTCATTAGAACGTTGTACCAGCATCTGCGAAGCCAGATAAATCACAGCAAATCCATTCCCCAGAATGGAAGTCAATTCTTTTTCAATCCGCAAATCAACAATATCTGGTAGCGGATTTCCATAAATCTCAAAGGCCTTCTTATAGGTCAACTCGGCAACTGTTTCTTCAGCCTTGTCGATGAAAGGCGTGTACAAGTCCCCCTTAACAACCTCAACAGGTTCAAAGATATCTGCCAAGGCATTGGTGTTTTCAATAACCAATTTACGTGCCAGTTCCTCTCCCAAGAAGGCAAATTCATCCAACATCTCATTGGTCGTTCTAAAATGAGCCTTTGGAAGTGGTGCTGGTTGGGCATGTTCGCCATGACCGATAGTCCGGTTAATCATAGCCCCCTGTCCCAAACTACGGACAATAATTTCACGGTAAATCTCTTCTTCTGGTTCGATATAGTGGACATTCCCCGTAGCCAAAACGGGCTTGCCAAGGCGGTCTCCCACCTCTATCAAACTCTTGATAATGGTCTGGAGTTCTTCCATATCCTTGACCTGCTCCTTGGCAATCAAGGGCGCATAGATAGCCGGTGGCATGACCTCGATAAAGTCATAATACTTGGCCACCTCAACCGCCGCATCCACACCTTGGGAAACGACTGCATCAAAAACTTCACCTTCAGAGCAAGCTGAACCTAAAATCAAACCTTCCCGATGGGCATCTAAAACCGTTCTCGGAATCCGTGGCACCCCTTCAAAGTACTTGGTATTAGACAAGGAAACCAGCTTAAAGATATTTTTTAGACCTACCTGATTCTTGACATAAATAGTCGCATGCTTGATCCGAGCTTTTTTATAAGAATCTGGACTAATCAAATCAATGTTAAGTCTAGCTAGATCGGTCACACTATGTTTTTCTGCTACTTCTTTGATAAAAATAAAGAGCAGGCGACCTGTAGCTTCCGCATCGTAGTTGGCCATGTGGTGATGTTCTAGGGCCACACCAAAACGCTTGGTCAAAGGTCCCAAACCATGACGTTTATACTCAGGATAGAGATTTCTTGCGAATTCGAGCGTATCAATCACTGGCTGACTAATCTTTGGTAGACCATGACGCTCATAATTGGCATTCATAAAGCCAACGTCAAAGGTCGCATTGTGGGCAACTAGGACCGTATCCTTGCAGAATTCTTGGAATTCTTGCAAAACTTGTTCCAGTGGTTTGGCATTTTTGACATGGTCATCTGTAATTCCAGTCAACTCAGTAGTAAAAGCTGACAAGGGATGCCCAGGATTGATAAATTCATCAAATTCAGCAATAACATTCCCCTTGTACATCTTAGAGGCCGCAACCTGAATCAAATCATTATAGATGGCTGAAAGCCCCGTCGTTTCCACGTCAAAGACCACGTAGGTTGCTTCCGACAAGTCCATCTCCACTTCGTTATAGACGATAGGGACACGGTCCTCCACGATATTGGCTTCCATTCCATAGATCAGCTGGATTCCCGCTTTCTTAGCCGCCTTATAGCCATGTGGGAAGGACTGGACATTCCCGTGGTCCGTGATGGCAACAGCCTTGTGTCCCCACTTAGCAGCTGTCGCAACGATTTCTTCAACCTCTGGTAGAGCATCCATGGTCGACATGTTAGTATGAGCATGAAACTCAACCCGGCGCTCACCTTCTGGCATTAAATCCTTCCGCTCATAGTGAACAACTTCCTGCACATCCTGCACGTTCATCGTCAAATCGCGTGTGAAGTTATTCATCTCCACATTCCCACGCACTCGGAGCCAAGAATTTTTCTTAATTAGATCAAACTTCTGGGCCTCTTCCTCATTCTTGACCCACTTTTGCATAGAAAAACTTGAAGTGTAGTCAGTCATTTTAAAGTTGATCAAAACACGCCCTGTTCTGGTCACTTTTTGCTCCACATCAAAAACAACCCCTTCAAAGACCAGACGATTTTCCTCCGTCGTGACTTCAATCATAGGAGTAATCTCCGCCTTATCCAACTTTGGTTTGACTGCAGCTTTTTTGGCCTGAAAATCAAAAACTGTTTTGTCTTCTGCTGGAGGAGGTGCCATCTGTTCTAGTTGTTCCATAGCACGGAGCGCTTCTTCATTAGCAGCTTGAACAATCTGCTCATTTTCAGCATGAAAGGCCTCCTCTTGCTCTTGAGTCAGAACATCATTCTTCTCGACCTGACAGTTAAAAGTTGGAAAACCAAACTTTTCAAGTTGTTTGGCTAAATTAGGAAGGTGATTTTTCTTAAAATGTTCCTTATCAATCGCCTCTGAACCTTCAATAAATAGTTGATTGCCCTCCGCACGAACTCGCAAATTCTGATAAAGGGACTTAAAACCTTGACTAGCACATGGTCCCTCAGAAAAAGCCTCTCTATAGTAGGACTGCAAGAGTTGATTTGAAAATTCTTGAGACAGAGCCTTGATTTCGAAAACAGCTTTATTACCTGTCTTAGAAAATTCTTCCCTCAAACCTTTCTTTAATTCTAAAAAGATTTCAATCGGTAAAATATTAGAAAATACGAAATGAAACTCCCATACCTTACTAATTTTATGAACCACAACTCGCTCAATATCAGCCTGTGATAAAGCAGGATCCTGTCTCATTTCAGCAGGTATCCCCAGTTGATTCATCAAAATTTCAAAACTATTTGACATTCATTTTCCTCACATTATTCTCCTACTATTTTACCATACTTAGAGGTGTTTTCTAAAGACAAAAGGAAGCCACTAAGTGACTTCCTTCTAGAGTGAGGACTGATTAGTCTTCACCTCTGTTTTTCTTAATGATTTCTTCTTGTACTGACTTAGGTACATCTTCGTAGTGGTCGAATACCATCATGAATGTACCACGTCCTTGAGATGCAGAACGAAGAACTGTTGCGTAACCGAACATTTCAGCAAGTGGAACGTAAGCACGAACGATTTGGCTGTTACCATGTGCTTCCATACCATCTACACGTCCACGACGAGCAGTTACGTGACCCATAACATCACCAAGGTTTTCTTCTGGAACAGTGATAGTTACAAGCATCATTGGCTCAAGGATAGCTGGTTGTGCTGATTTAGCAGCTTCTTTAAGGGCAAGTGAAGCCGCGATCTTGAAGGCAGTTTCAGATGAGTCGACATCGTGGTATGAACCATCGTAAAGTTTAGCTTTAACGTCAACCATTGGGTAACCTGCAAGAACACCGTTAGCCATAGATTCTACCAAACCTTTTTCAACCGCTGGGATAAATTCACGAGGAACCACACCACCGACGATTGCGTTTTCGAATTCGAATCCTTTACCTTCTTCATTTGGAGTAAATTCAATCCATACATCACCAAATTGACCTTTACCACCAGACTGACGTTTGAAGAATCCACGTGCTTGAGTAGAAGCACGGAATGTTTCACGGTAAGATACTTGAGGAGCACCTACGTTCGCTTCAACTTTGAACTCACGACGCATACGGTCAACAAGGACGTCAAGGTGAAGCTCACCCATACCTGAGATAACTGTTTCACCAGTTTCAACGTTTGTTTCAACGCGGAATGTTGGATCTTCTTCAGCCAATTTTTGAAGGGCGATACCCATCTTGTCTTGGTCAGCTTTAGATTTTGGCTCAACCATCAATTGGATAACTGGTTCTGGAACATTGATTGACTCAAGAATGATTTTAGCTTTTTCATCTGTCAATGAGTCACCAGTTGTAGTATCTTTCAAACCAACGGCAGCAGCGATATCACCTGAGTAAACAGTGTCGATTTCTTGACGGCTGTTAGCGTGCATTTGAAGGATACGTCCGATACGTTCACGTTTACCTTTAGAAGTGTTCAATACGTATGAACCTGATTGAAGAACACCTGAGTAAACACGGAAGAATGTCAAACGACCTACGAATGGGTCAGTCATGATCTTGAAGGCAAGAGCTGCAAATGGCTCTTCGTCAGATGCTGGACGAGTTTCTTCAGCGTCTGTGTCTGGGTTAATACCTTTGATTGCTGGGATATCAAGTGGGCTTGGAAGGTAGTCAATAACCGCATCAAGCATCAATTGAACACCTTTGTTCTTGAAGGCTGAACCACACAATACTGGGAAGAATTCAACGTTGATAGTCGCTTTACGGATACCAGCTTTCAATTCTTCGTTAGTGATTTCTTCACCTTCGAGGTATTTCATCATCAATTCTTCATCAGTTTCAGCAACTGCTTCAACCAATTTTTCACGGTATTCTTGAGCTTGGTCAAGGTATTCAGCTGGAATATCTTCTTCAAGGATATCTGTACCAAGGTCGTTAGTATAGATTTCAGCTTTCATCTTGATCAAGTCGATGATCCCACGGAAGTCATCTTCAGAACCGATTGGCAATTGGATTGGGTGTGCATTTGCTTGAAGACGATCGTGAAGTGTGCTTACAGAGTAAAGGAAGTCAGCACCGATTTTGTCCATTTTGTTGGCAAATACGATACGTGGAACTCCGTACTCAGTTGCTTGACGCCATACTGTTTCAGTTTGAGGCTCAACACCTGATTGTGAGTCAAGAACGGTAACCGCACCATCCAATACACGAAGAGAACGTTGTACTTCGATTGTGAAGTCCACGTGTCCTGGTGTGTCGATGATGTTTACGCGGTGGTTGTTCCATTGAGCTGTTGTCGCAGCAGATGTGATCGTGATACCACGCTCTTGCTCTTGCTCCATCCAGTCCATTTGTGACGCACCTTCGTGAGTTTCACCGATTTTGTGGATTTTACCAGTGTAGTAAAGGATACGCTCAGTTGTAGTTGTTTTACCAGCATCGACGTGAGCCATGATACCGATATTACGAGTTTTTTCAAGTGAAAATTCGCGTGCCATGAGGTTTGTTTCTCCTATTTATTTTTGATTTCTATTCTATTATAACATGATTTTAATAAAAACGGATAGGCAGGACCTACCCGTTCTCAATGTTTTCATGCTATTGTTGGTTTCAACTTGTAGATTTACAAGTTGAATTGAACTCGGGCTAAAGTTAATTAGCCGATTTGAGCCGGAACGGGATGCTGTGTGAAAAAGATAAACTTCCTTGTATTCGTCGAATACTGCGTCAGTTTCCTATTTTCACCTTGCATCCTTACCGTTCCTAGCATCATGATTTTACCAACGGAAGTGTGCGAATGCACGGTTAGCTTCAGCCATACGGTGAGTGTCTTCACGTTTCTTAACTGCTGCACCAGTGTTGTTAGCAGCATCCAAGATTTCTTTTGCAAGACGGTCTTGCATTGTGTGTTCACCACGAAGACGAGCGATTGTTACCAACCAACGAAGTCCAAGTGTTGTACGACGTTCTGGACGAACTTCAACTGGGACTTGGTAGTTAGAACCACCAACACGGCGTGCACGTACTTCAAGTACAGGCATGATGTTTTCCATAGCTGTTTCAAATACTTCAAGTGCATCGTTGCCAGTAGCTTCTTTGATTTGCTCAAAGGCACCGTAAACGATTGAAGCAGCTGTACCACGTTTACCGTCAAGCATAACGCGGTTGATAAGACGAGTAACTAGTTGTGAATTGTAAAGCGGATCTGGCAATACGTCACGTTTTGGAGCTCTATTTTTACGACTCATTTCTCTTTATCCCCTTTCCTTATGCTTTTGGACGTTTAGTACCGTATTTAGAACGGCCTTGTTTACGATCGTTAACACCTGCAGTATCAAGTGCACCACGGACGATATGGTAACGTACCCCTGGAAGGTCTTTTACACGTCCACCACGAAGAAGAACCACGCTGTGTTCTTGCAAGTTGTGTCCGATACCTGGGATGTAGGCAGTAACTTCGATAAGGTTGCTCAAACGTACACGAGCGAATTTACGAAGGGCTGAGTTAGGTTTTTTAGGTGTCATTGTTCCAACACGAGTTGCAACACCACGTTTTTGTGGTGAAGAAACGTTTGTTTGAACTTTTTTATGACTGTTGTAACCAACGTTCAAAGCTGGTGATTTAGATTTTTCTACTTTTGATTTACGCGGTTTGCGAACCAATTGGTTAATTGTAGGCATCTACATTCTCCTGTGTTTTTTTATTTTTGGTGACGATACACTTGGTGACAGCTATCATCTGTGTGTACTTTTGCAACATTTGTCAGCACGTCCCTGTACACTCTTGAGAGACCAAAAGTAAAAAGTACCGTCTATTATTGTAACAAAATTTTCCACGAGTTGTCAAGATATTTTTCTTTTTTATTGTTAATTTTAGCTCTGGGTGACTTCTCAAAGTAACTTCCATTTGGCTGCTCAAAGCACTGCTTTGTGGTTGTAGATAAGACTGACAAAGTCAGTCACATATACAATCCAAGGTGAAGCTGACGTGATTTGAAGAGATTTTCGAAGAGCATTAGACAAAACAAAAAGGAGGAAACTAAGCCTCCTCAAGTTACAAAATTGTTTGATTGAATAATTTCAATTTTAGCACATAATGGTTTTCGAGTTATGATAGTATCACAACCAACCAGATTCTTTAGCGATATTGGCTGCCTCTGTTCGATTACCAGCATCTAGTTTCGAAAGAATATTGGTGACATAGTTTCGGACGGTTCCGTTGGATAGATAAAGTTTGTCTGCAATTTCTTGGTTAGAGAAACCCTGAGCGATTCCCTTTAGAACTGCGATTTCTTGCTCTGTTAATGGATTGGGATGCGTCATCACCACTTCCATCAATTCAGGCGAATATTCCTTGCGCCCTTCGAGGACGGTGTGCAAGGTTTGCATGAGGTCTGCAATGCTTCGTTCTTTTAATACATAAGCATCCACTCCAGCCTTAACCGCACGTTCAAAATACCCAGGACGTTTGAAGGTCGTCACCACAACCACCTTTGTTTCAAGCTTTTCTGCTCGTATCCACTCCAAAACTTCAAGACCTGTCTTAACAGGCATTTCTACGTCAAGGATGGCGATATCTACAGACTCCTTTTTTAATAGTTGGATTGCTTCTTGCCCATTCTTGGCTTGAAAGACAGACTCTACATCCGGTTGAAGCGTGAGCAACTGGCACATGGCATCTCGCAACATACTTTGATCTTCTGCAACAAGTAGTTTCATCTTAGTTTCTCTCCTTATAAGGTAGTCGAACCTGAACTTCTGTCGGTTGTTTCTGACTAATTACCTTTACTTCTCCCGAAAATGGAAGAACACGATCTCGAACTGTATGGAGGTCATCCCCCTTTATAGAAGTAAAGCCACAGCCATCATCTCTCACTGTTAGAATGAGTTCTTTCTCTGTCCGTTCTAATTTTAAGTAGACTTTAGACGCTTTAGCATGCTTGATGATATTGGTCACTAATTCAAGCAAAATCATGGAAGCCGTTGACTCCAATTCCTGGGTTAAGCTAGCTGTATCTAGTTGATTAGCTATTTCCACCTCAATTCCAGCAATTTCTAACATCTTTTTCACAGTCTCTAGTTCGGATGTCAAAGTTCTAGACTTAAGATTTTCCACAATGGTTCGCACTTCACGCATTGATTCTTTGCTAATTTGCTGTATTTCTCTTAATTCCTTTTCCACCTGTGGATAAGCCTGTATTTGAAATAACTGCAAGGCTAGATCAGTTTTAACACTCAGCATAGCAAAGGTATGCCCCAGACTATCATGCAAATCTTGACCGATACGACTGCGTTCATTTTCAGCAAGCAATAGATTTATCTGGACATTTTGCTTAGCCTGTGCTTCTTTCAAATCCTCCACAATCCGAATCCGAACCAAGCCAAAAGTCATTAAATCGACAAAAGCAAGAATTACAAGTAGATAGAATAGAAACTCAACTTCGATTCTCTGAAAAATCAACAGTTGGCCCACAACAAGGACTTGAGCAAGAAGAAAAGTCCAGACATGTAAAGACTTTAAACTACGTACGCCAAAATGATAACTTAAGAGATTAGAAAGGAAAAAGAAGAACCAGATATAATTAACAGCAACAAAGGCAGTATTCCCAACTACATAAGTCAGCATGAGGCCCCAATATAGCCAAGATAGGCGCTGGCTCTTAGTTGTTAAAACACCCAAATACGCCACTACAAATAGAATATCAATCAATAAATGCCAGGCAGAAAGCCACCCAGTCACTACAGGTAGGATGGGGAAAATCATAAAAATTAAACTGGCCCAAAACATATAGTGTATGCTTTTCAGTCTTTCAAGCATTAAGCATTCTCCTTATGACCTTGAAGGTAAATGGTCAAACCAAACAAAACTGCTGAAAAAACAAGTAGATAAACTGTGGCTGATAGATTGATGCTACCCTCGTTTAAGAAGGTCTTGAGCAACTCCATCAACTGATAAGTTGGTAGGCGCTTCCCGATTGCTTGCATCCAGTCTGGAAATAAAGAGATGGGCATCCAGAGTCCACCTAAAACAGCCAAGCCTAGATAGAGAAGATTGCCCACGACAGACATCAGCTGACTAGAAGGCAAGAGTGTCAAGGTCAAGCCAAGCGCTACAAAAGCTACACTTCCTACTATCAGCAAGAACGCAGCCCCAATCCAGTTTCCAAGAGACATATCCACACCTCTTACAAAATGCCCAACTGAGAAAACAACCAGAATTGAGACCAAATAATCAACCATCATACTTGTTATCTTTGATAGATAATATTCTACCATATTTACAGGGCTATGACGTATTATTTTCTGCCAATTGTTGATCTTGTCGGTATGTAAAACAACTGGGAATGAAAAGATAGCTGTTGACATCATGGAAAAGGCTGTCATGGAGATGAGGTAGTCGCGCATAAAATTAGCCGGTCCACCTGGTGTTTCCTGGTACATGCCTGAAAAGAATAAATAGAAGGCTGTCGGCATCCCTACGGATAATAGATAATAGACTAATTGTCGTTTGGTCAATAGAAATTCTATCTTGTTTAGTGCGATCCATCGTTTCATCTTAGTCATCTCCCTTTTGTGTTTCTTCAAAGATTGTATCCAACAAGCTACGATTATTGACTTCAATTTCTTGAATCCTACATCCTGCTTGCACTAACAGTTGCCAAAAAGCATCCGCTTCACGTGTAACTACTTGCAAAGCATCTTGTTTTTGTGACCAGTTTTCAACCAAGTTAGACTGCTCAATGACTTCCTTGTATGCTAGAGGAAGGATAAAGTGCTTTTCAATCTCCTCACTGCGCATGGCTAGAGGTGTTGTATCACGAATCAACTCTCCCTTATTCAAGACCAAGATTCGGTCCGCTGTATGCTCTACCTCTTCGATGTAATGGGACGAATAGAGAATGGTAACTCCCTGCGCTTTTAGATCCTGAACAATTTCCCAAAAACGTTGGCGGGTTGAGGTATCCATGGCCGCAGTTGGCTCATCTAAAAAGACAAGTTTTGGTCGGCCAATCAAGGTCAAGACAAAAGAGAAAAGACGCTTTTGCCCACCTGACAATTTTTCTGCAAATTGCTCTTTTTGTTGCTTGTCAAATTGCAATAGTTGATCGATTTCCTGGTTGCTCAAGGGATTTGGATAAATACTTTGAAAGAAAGCAATCAACTCTTTGACCTTTAATTTCTGAACGATGACATTTTCTTGAGGCAGATAACCTCTAATATAGTCTAACTGAGAACTCGTCACTGACAAGCCTTGGATGGATACTTGACCGCTTGTGACCAGTTTATCTCCAAGCAGACAGTCCAAGAGTGTGGTCTTCCCAGCACCATTGGGCCCAATCAAGGCGACGCATTCACCTTCAGCTACCTCAAAGGAAATATCCTTCAAAATAGCCTTTCCCTTGATGTTTTTATTTAGGCTTTCTACCTTAATCATGTTCATGATATTCTCCTTTCAACCACTCCTTTCCCATAGGAAAGGCGATAAAAATCATAAATCCTAGTCCCCAGGCACCACGGATGAATTGGTGAAGGAAGGCTTGATCAAACCAACCTGTAAACATTTCTACCAACCATACCACTAGTGATAGTCCAATAAAAAGATAGAGAAACGCTTTTTTCATTTTTCAAACTCCTTTTTCACATCTGAGACTAATTTCAAACCTTCTCGGATAAGCCAGGACATCATTCCAAATCCTGCAAATAGCTCCCAAGGAAAATGATAGAAATCTTCATCCAATCCTGAGAACATGAGATAAGTCATGACTCCTGCTGCTACTAAACTCATTGCGATAATTACTTTATGTTTCATTTTTTCTTCCTCCACTTGATACATCTAGTATAATTCTTTGAAGGTAGAATCACTAGAAACTTCTGTCATGAGGAGATATGACAAATGTCATAAAAGATTCTGTTCAAAACAAGAAAGATACACTATACAATAAAACACTAGGTAGAAAAATCTAAGGCGACCTCCTCAAAAGAAATATCAAACCCAATTCACACTATAATATAAACTAATACTTATTTAAAATCGTAATAGCAGCAATTTTTATAACATTGAAACATATATTATAGGCTCAACAGAAACTCTTCTATTGCTTTCTTAAAAATTTGTAAGAATTATATAAAATGAATTACTGAAATTCAAAAAGAGAGAATCAAACTGATTCTCTCTTAATATATATAATATCTAGTTTTAAAAAAGATACGCTTACTTATCTCTGTAATGAATCGGGAAGACAGGATTCGAACCTGCGACACCTTGGTCCCAAACCAAGTACTCTA
>CAUQNI010000030.1:0-13093 GCA_963519555.1 uncultured bacterium | reverse complement strand
AATTGTTTTGACATTTTAAAGTTCGCCTTTCGTATTACTTGAGCACATTCTACCACAAAAATCCTAAAATTACAAGAATTTAACCGAATAAATAACATGTTCGCCTCAAAAAATATAAAGAAAAAAACTGCAAGAAACATCTTTCTCACAGTTTTAAAATCATTTAATACTCTTCGAAAATCTCTTCAAACCGCGTCAACGTCGCCTTGCCGTACTCAAGTACAGCCTGCGGCTAGTTTTCTAGTTTGCTCTTTGATTTTCATTGAGTATAACTCTAAAAACACGAACATTACTCTTTGTTCAAAAATTGATCCAAATAATAACGTAGATAACTTTTCTTGCCTGTAATCATCTGCAGGCGACCTTCCACCCCGTACCGAAGTTTTTCTGCCTGCTCAGCAGTCAGATCGGTCTCAGCCTCGATTTTAAAGAAATTCCCTTTCTCAGTCTTAGTAGCTGTCGCATCTATGCTGGTAATCGTAGAATCTAGGAAAATTTGATTCTTGGCATCATGAGTCGTCGTATAACGAACAGAATCACCGATCTTGACTCTAGCAACATCTTTGGAACTTAGATAAGCTGTAAGTTTGGCTTTCCCTTCTTTTTCCAAGGACGGATAGACTTGGGCTAGTAGAGCACCTTCTGCTACCATGCTAGAATCACTGGTCTCAGGATTAATGTGAAGAACCCCATCCTCACTTGCCATAATTTTCCCCTTGTCTAGAAGATTTCCCTGTACCTTCTTACCTGATTCTGCCTCCAAGATTTTTTGGGCTAAAAGAGTCAATTCCTGACCAACCTTAGCCAAGTGTTGTGATTTAAGAGATTCCAATTGACTGCTTAAGCCTGACGCATAGGCTTGCTGGCTACCTGAACCTGCATACTGGACGCGGTAAGTAGCAAGACTAGATTCTAACTGAGAAAGCTGCGCTTCAACCTGCGCAACAGCCTGAGCCTTAGCTTGCGGATTTTCCTCCCCCTGAGACTTGTAGGACTGGTAGAGAGAGTAGGCTAGATTCTGACTGGCCAAAGAAGCACCTGTTTCAATAGCTGACTTAGCTGTCTGGTAATCGCGAATTTTAGCCTCTGTTTGGCTGATGAGATTGCCGATTTCGGCTTGAGTCTGACTAGCTGCTGTATTCTGGGACGCGATGGTCTCGTTTTGTTGCGATGTACTAGCCCTAAGACTGCCTGCTTGACTGATGTAGTCGCGAAAGGTGGCTTGGTAGCCAAACTTATCCTCCTCTGGAAAGTAATCCGTCCCTTCTTGCAGGCTCTTTTGCAAATACTCCAATTGCTTTTTTTGATCCTTGAGCATGTCCAGCTGACTAGCATAGGCCTCTACTTGAACACCTTCTACTCCTTCCTGATATTGAACCAGAAGCTCCCCCTTCTTAACCAGCTTATTTTCTTCCAAATGATTGACAAGAATACGATTGTTGCTAGTTGACTGGATATTTGCCAGGACACGACTAGGCTCAACAGTAGCTCTAGTTGACAAACTCATCTCCTTCTCTGCCAAAGTTGCAAAGCCAAGCAAAAACACGAGCAGAAGGGACATGGGTACAATCACCCGACTGGAAAAATTATGGTATCGACGATTATAAAACTCCGCACTTTCTAAAAATTCTGGTTTCATCCTCTCCTCTTTCTAGCTATTCACCAAATGGGCGTAAAAACCACCCTGTGCAAGCAAATCAGCATGATTTCCTTCTTCAACAATCTTGCCCTGATTCAAGACAACAACCTTCTCTGTCCGCTCAGCAATGGTCAAGCGGTGGGCGATGAAAATCAAGGTCTTGTCTAAAGCCATGAGATTATCGACAATTCGCTTCTCTGTTAAAATATCCAAACTGCTGGTCGCCTCATCCAAAATCAAGACAGGCGCATCTGTCAAGAGAGCACGCGCCAGAGCGATTCTCTGACGTTGGCCACCTGAAATCCCTGCCCCATCCGAAGTCAATTCTGTCTGGTAATTCAGTGGCATCCGCTCAATGTCCTCCCGAATCTCTGCCAATTCGACCGCCCGTAAGATATCCTCTTGTGTCGTCCCCTCCTTGGCTCCCAAAAGAAGATTGTCCAAAATCGTTCCGTTAAATACATAAGGCTGTTGAGGTAGATAGTTGATATACTGGCGCAGGGCCTTTTTATCAATCTGATTGAGATTGACACCACCCAGACTAATCTCTCCCTGACTTGGGTCGTAAAAATTAACCATCATCTTGGCCAACGTCGTCTTACCTGACCCTGAAATTCCCACAAAAGCCACCTTAGAGCCTTGGGGAATGGTCAAATTGATATCTGACAAGACATCTCGACCATAGCCATACTTGTAGGAAACCTGCTTGAAGGTCATCTCTCCCTTCATCAAGCTCAAATCCTCAACCGTTTTCTTCTCCTCAAACTCAGAAGCTACCAGATAAACCTCATTCAGACGGTTATTAGCAACCTGCGCTGTCTGAAGCTTGGTTTGCAGATTGATGATATTTTCCAAAGGATTGGTAAAGTAAACAAGCAAAGTATTATAGGTAATCAACTGCCCCAAACTCATCTTGCCATCCATGACCAGAACAGCCCCCATCCAGAGAATGCCGACATTGAGCAAGAGATGGGCAACTTTTTTCAGAGCCTTTTGCTGACTCTCTGCCCGACTATAGGTAAAGGATTTTTTCAGATAATCCACAAATTCCTTGTCAATCTTTTGGTAACGCTGACTTTCACTGGTCAAAGACTTGATAGTCTCAATACCGTTGATGTCCTCGATGATAGAAGAAGACAGAACCGCATTGGCTTCCATGGTATCCCGATTCATCTTTTCAAACGGCTTCATAAAGGCAAAGATAATCACTGTATAGATAGGAAGCGCCAATAAGGTCATGAAAAAGAGATTGGTATTTTGTGAAAATAAAACAAGAGAAATAATAACAACCGTTGACACATCTAGGAAAATCGAAAGAATTGTCGAAGCCAGCGCATCGATGATACTGTTAGCATCCGTAAAACGAGACACAATTTCCCCTGTACGACGTGTCGCAAAAAAGGACATAGGCAAGTGAAAAACATGCTTGATATAGGATAAAATCACATCAATCGACAAGCGTTGCCCCAAAACAAGTAAGAGATATTCCTGAGCGTAAGACAAGACCTGCTGAAGGATATAGACGATAACCAGCCCAATAGAAATAATCCCCAGCGTCGAACGCATCTGATCTGGCACATAGGTGTCAATGATAGACTGCAGATAATAAGAACCCACAATGTTAATCAAGGTTACCAAGAGTGTCGCTAGGACGATATTGGCAATCAAGCCACGCTGCTTCACTAATATAGGGATAAAGGAAAGAAGGCCATTCTTTTGATCCTTATGAGGCTTATAGTCTGGACTAGGTGCCATAAAAAGAGTCACTCCCGTCCATTCTTCCGCAAAACGCTCACGTGGCAGTTTGGTCAATTTCACCCCAGGATCTGGATCGGCAATATGAATGCTGTCCTTATCCTGCCCAGTCACCACATAGTAGTGAAGCAATCTCCCTTCCTTAAGCACATGGGCAACAAAAGGAAAGGTCAAATCTGGCAAGTTAAAGAGCGTCATATCCGCCTTAATTGCTCGCGTCTCAAAGCCAATCTCCTCTGCTACCTTGACCAAGCCCAAAGCCGTCGTCCCATCCATGGTCGTCTTGGCTAATTCTCGCAAGTGAGCCAAAGAATAGTAACTACCATAGTAGCCAAAGACCATAGCTAATGAAGCTACACCGCAGTCCATCTGATCCACCTGCGGACGATAGTGACGTTTCCCAAATTTCATATTCATCTCCTTTTTCCTAAACTCATCTGATAACAACTATCTTACCCCAATTCCCAAACAAAAACTGGACTTCCTTCCCAAATGTGCCTATCTACCTCCCAACTGCACTTTTGGAATAAAAAATAGGCAGAACAAACGTCCTACCTACTAAAAATATGCTATTGAAAGGAAAATGATTTTTTACTGACACCCTAGGCAAGCTTGGAACAAATAAATCATTGATAGTAACATTTGTGACATCCTATTCATTACTTCAATTTCTAATGTCCCTGCTATTTCTAAGCCACCTCTGGTATGATCTATTCATAGTTAGAATAGATAACACCGTTCTAAATTACGATTCATAGTTACTCCTTTTTTTGATTCGTTACTATAAGACACCTATTCCCTATAGAGCGTCTACCGCTTCAAATCTATCTATTCTTTTTTTCTTTACTTCTGTATAAAAGAATGAAGACCATCATAAATAATGCAACCGTGGGTATATTAAGATTATCAAACCAAGTAGGTAAAGATACTTTATTTATGTCAGCTACTAATCTGATGATTATATAAGACATTGAACTAAGTAATACCATGATTTCAGGCAAAACTTTCAATACTGATTTAACGAATTTCATATTAAACTCCGATGTGATGCATTCTTAGATTCTACCCTAACCGTTTTCAGCGTAGACTAACAAGTCATTCTTAACCACTCACTCTACTCGCTTTTTATTGACCTTATATCCTAGATAAAAGAGCCCAAATAAAACAGGGTAAATTTCTGGATAAAATAGGGTATTGATTGGATTTCTCAAAATCAAATACGTTGCGATGTAGATTATGAGCGATACGATAAAATAACCCTCAGCAAAACCTAATAAAAATGTTTTCATGTTAGACTCCTATTTACTAAAAAACAATCTACCATCTTTTTATCCACCTCGTGATGCCGACTGATAACCATTATACGCACCCCAAGCTAACAGTCCGACAGCCAAAATACCACCACCAACCAAAAGTAACACTCCTCCACCATCAACTTCTTGCAGTTCAATATCACTTAACGTAGTATAATTTTGTTCAATAGTTTGTAAATTTGACATATTTATCCTCCATTTTAATAATAAAAATTAGTTTTCTTTTAATACACCAATAATAATCATCAATACACTCATAACAAATGCAGATAACAGTCCTTTAGTAGTACTATTGAAAAAAGGTCTATTAAAAACGTAATAATTATATGCAGACAATCCTAAACCAACGGCAGTCACCACAATTGTAATAACGAGTAGTATAATCCAAAATGTTTTCTTGCTCATATTTATCAAATACTATGGATGAGTAATATAGTAGAATGTTTTACCAGCAGCTTCACCAGCTTGGTAAATCCCCCAGCTAATCGCAATACCCAAAGAGACTACCTCCCAAGCAATTCCCCCATCCACATCCATCAACTCTTCTTCTGTAAGAGCTACAAAGTTCTGTTCCATTTTGTCAAAATTTGTCATCTTTTTTTCTCCTCAATTTTTATGTTTTGTTATATCTTTAATGTTTAGCCTCTAAGCCACTTAAATAGCCAAGTTGGATAAATAGCTGAAATAATCATTTCTAATCTCCTTTCCTCTTCTTCTCACTTATCTATTCGAAAAAAATTTCGAAAATGAACAACTAAATTAAAGTTTATTTGAAAAATAATTTAGTAAACCATGGATAGAAAATTGGTAGATACATAAACCAGACTCCTTTCTTTTCCTCTTACTTATCTATTCGAAAAAAATTTTCGAAAATGTACAACTAAATTAAATTTATTTGAAAAATAATTTAGTAAACCACGGATAAAAAATTGGTAGATACATAAACCAGGCTCCTTTCCTTTTCCTCTTACTTATCTATTCGAAAAAAATTTCGAAAATGTACAACTAAATTAAATTTTATTTGAAAAATAATTTAGTAAACCATGGATACAAGATTGGTAGATACATAAACCAGGCTCCTTTCTTTTCCCTCTTACTTATCTATTCGAAAAAGAATTCAAAAAAATAAGAATATCAGAAAATTTTCCGACATTCTTATTGATAAATTGATTCAAGTCTAACAGATATTAGACATTAAGGTGTTTTTTAAGGGTTCTTCTGGCTGTCCGTGATACGGGGAAGTGCAGACCTTCTAACAGGGTCACTTCTGTCGCAGTCATCTCTTCAATGGCCTGTAAACTGACCAACGTATTGCGATTGGCATAGGCAAAGTAATCTTTTTCAGCCTTAGCAGCGATATCCTTGAGACTGCCATAAATGGTCTTGATAGAATGATTGGCATAGTAGACCTTGATACGGTGGGATTCCACTGAGGTTTCAAAGGCTAAAATCTCATGGTAGGGCAGAGTAAAGCCCCGTCTCCCCTCAAAACTATAGGTAAAGAGACGCATATTTTCCCTCTTATCCACTGCCAGTACATAGTCCAGACAGCGCTCCAGCTGATGACGGTAATCCTCCTCAGGCTGATCCTTGGAAATAAAATCCAAAGCAGACAAGTGGTAGCGAAAAGCTAGAGGCAAGGCCTCCGAGTGCGTGGACACAAAGACAATGCTTGTAAAAGGATCCCGCTCCCGAACCTGTTGAGCAACCTGAAAGCCCCGTTCACGCTCTCCATCAATCTCTAAATCCAATAAATAGAGCTGGTAATGGTCAAAATACTGAGAATACTTTTCAACATCTCCATAGTTTTTGGCAATATCAATTTCCAATCTTAAATTACGAGAGCGACCGATATCTAGTAAAGTCTGCTCTATCCGTCCTTGCTGGACTCTATCGTCTTCCAAAACTAAAATTCTCATTCCTCTCCCCCTCGTTTCTCATCCTTAAATGGCAATTCTAAATCTTGTCTAAAAGTCGTCTCTCCTAGCTGAGTATCTAAGGTTAAATCATAATGAAAAACCATATCCTCCAAGGTCGCTAAGCCCAGTCCACTGTGGTTGCCCTTGGTCGAATAACCCTTTTGACTGAGAATGCTGGGATTCAGTTCTTCTTTCTTACGAGTGTTTTCAATGATAAAACGGACACTCCTATCACTTGCCAATAAAGCAACTCGAATCTGCGGATTTTCCGCCTCACTCGCTGCCTCCAAGGCATTTGTAGTAAGAATAGAAAGGATACGGATAGCCTCCAACATAGGTAATGCCAGCTCTTCTACGACCCCCACCGTCTCCAAACTAAAATGAATTCCCTGATTATCTGCCACAATCATGGCTTTTGCCAAGGTATTGCGAATGGCTATGTCATGGATATTGTGAAGATTAAAGGCTGTGTAATCTGCCTTTCTCAGCTTTTCATTGGTCTTTAGAAAGACATCTTGATAAATGGTAGACACCTCGGCCATGTCTTGATTCGCTATGGCAGGCTCCATGCTAGCGACAATTCCTGCAAAATCATGACGAAAACCTCGAACTTCATCATAGAGATGACCCAGCTTATCCACCATTCCTTGCAAGGAACGATTTTCTTCTTCCTGTCTCTGAATGGTCTGATCATCACGATAAGCCTGCTCCAAATGCTTGATATAAAAGAGCCAAGAGAAAAAGAGAATGAAAATCAGAAGAGAAATGGTCGTGTCAAAACGAACGTAGAAAGAACTATTTCTATTGGTCATAAATGAAGAGAATATCCTAAATCCAGTCAGAGGTAGGATAATGAAAAAACTCTTATGATAGTGGGTTTTGAAAGCATCTGAAAAGAATAAATCCAAATCCAAAGACCAACGCTTCATTATTTTACAACATAGAAATATTGATAATAAATCAAATACAGATCTATATAATGTGGAAAACGAATCTACAAAACAACAAGGCTCACCAGATAATACACGAATCCAAATTGTCAAAAATAAATAACGAATACTTTGAAAGAATAGGAAAAGATACAGAGAAAGGAAAAGAGATTCCCCTTTTCTCTTGTGCAATACTAGTAAAAAAATACAGTAAAAGAAGAGAATGATTCCTATATGAAATAATTCTCCAAAGGTTTGACGAGCAGATAGACTAATTAAAAATATAAGTAGCCAATAACGTTTTTTATAAAATTCTGGGGAAATTTGAGCACCCAAATAAATAGTAGGCACCATGGTTGAAACGACTACCAACAGTATATATAGCACAGAAACTAAGAATTCTAGAATAATCATAAATAAATCTAATCTCTAACGAATACTGTGAATTTAAGCAAAGTGTCTACCCGTACTAAATAATTTATCGCACCATTTTACAGTCTCTTCAAAAATTCCTCCACCATTCACTTCCTCCAAAACCTCTGGGGTTAACTCTTCAAATTGTTCTAATTCTACAAATGTGTTTTTCATTTCCATGACAGACTCCTTTTCATTATTTTATAGATAACTCTATCCCCTGCTTCATCTACAAAAGGCTTTAGTTTCCTTTTAAAATACAAGAAATCTAAAGCCTCCTGAAAATGATTTGCACGTTTTATTTTTTATATTCGTTGTGAAGATTGCTTATCTATTTATTTTACCACAAGAACCTTGTAATATTCATACTTATTTGGCTGTGTAATCTTAATTTTTTGACCATAGAAACCATCGATTTCTTTGTCAAAATAATCTGAAAATCTTGATGGCAAGCGTTTCATTTTAAGAATTTCACCAGATTGATCTGCATAGGCGAGAACATGATGGCTACTAGTCGTTGCTCCATCATCAATTAATACAAAGTAACCTGTTGTGAGCTTACCTTGTTCATTTTCTAAATGGTATAGTTTATTGTTATTGATTGTAAATCTGGTACCTACAAGACGAAGTCGTGCACCTGGATTTTCTAAATAGACATCATTGCCAACTTTTTTAATCTCTGAATAGGTGGTCATTTCTGGTAAATTTGTTACGCGACGACCATCTGCCCCAAAGTAATACCTGTTTGGTAAGTTTTGGAAATTCTTTATAACAGCTTTAGGATCAATTTCCTGTCCTTCTTCTTTATTATCTATTAAAGCCAACGTCGTATTTGAAACGTGATCCCCGTATTTGTCGGAAAACTTCTTGAACTCAGGTTTGATATACCAAGTGTTTTTATCCACGATAACATCAGTAAAGTTATGTCCGTCAAATTTTGCTGTAATCAGATATTCATATCCATCGCCTAAACGAACAATGTCACCATGTTTATAAGGGCTATTTTGTAAAGTGAACATATGGCCATCCTTGCTGAGAATATAGCCTGTCCCATCACTAGAATTTACAACTCTATCAGAGGCCATTGCACCTGATTGTTCAAAATAATACCAATTACCATCTATGAACACCCAACCTGTCATCATAGAACCACTAAAATGAAGATAGTACCAGGTGTTTCCTTCTTTGTACCATCCAGTACGCATAGCGCCACTATCTGCTAGTGAATACCAGGTATTGCCTTCCTTGTACCATCCAGTACGCATAGCGCCACTATCTGCTAGTGAGTACCAAGTATCACCGTCTTTGAGCCAGCCTGTCTGCATATTACCAGAATCGTCAAAATAGTACCAAGAACCAGCATTTTGTACCCATTTATTTTTAGCAAGACTGCCATCTTGTGAAAGATTCCAGTCAGAACCATTTTTAACCCAAGTATCTGCAGCCTGTGCTTGGTTGATTGACAAAAGCAGACCAGCACCTGCAAGCAAACCAAGAGTGAATAGTTTAGATTTTTTCATAGCCATTTCCTCCTTTATTGAATAGCTATAAGAGGACTTCCCTCTTTATTTAGCTATATTCTAATACTTTTCATTGTCAAAGTCAATAATATTGTGAAAAATTAGACAATATTACCAATATCTACGAATTGTATTTTGATCCATTCCGTATTGATTCATATAAGAAACTTTCTGACCTTCAATTGGGGCATGAACAACTTTTCCACCTCCAACGTAGATACCTACATGTTGATTTGAACCTTGGTCGCCATTGTACAATATTAAATCTCCAGGAAGTTGTGAGCCACTATATATAAATTTCCCTCCTTCAGCTTGTTCTCCAGTCGTTCTACCAATATAAATATCGAACTTAGCATGAATAGCCATCGTAAATCCTGAGCAATCTACACCCTTATCCAAGTCTGCCCCACCCCAAACATAGGGGATTTTATCTACAAAGGTTTCTGCACACTCAGCGATTGCCTGCCCCTGATTTTCTACGCAAACACCGTTAGGTCTGAAGAAATAAGGTTTCCCATTAACTCTATTGTAATCAGTTAGTATGGAACCATCATTTGAAAGATAATACCAATTACCATCTGGGTTAATCCACTCATTTGATTTCATCCAACCTTGATCATCAAAATAATACCATTTCTCATCTAAGTATTCCCAATGTTTAGCATACCCACCTGAAGTATATTTAAACCACCAGCGATCATCTGTTTGCATCCAAGTTCCTTTTGGATCTCTATTTTGATTAAATGCTATTTTTTCTTGATTACTTTCTTCTTGAGTTAATTCTCTAGGAGAAAATCCTACCAACTTAACTTGTTCTGCATCTTCAACCTTAATTTTACCTTCTTTAACAAGTTGATCAATTGCTTCTTTCTCGCTTGTATACTGTGAAGTTGTTTGTGATGTAGCCACTTTAGTGGTAGACGTTGTAGTTTCTGCATTAACTACATAAGTAGTTGATAACAAAGCTCCTGAAGTAAGTAATAAAGCTGCATAAGTAATATATTTTTTCATCATAAAAGTCCTTTCTTTTTTCTCCTTTTGGGAGATTGATTTTTCTGATTTCATTATATCCCTTATTTGTCCTCAGATTTCTCCTGTCCCTAGAAAGACTAAATCTGTTCCTAAACGGTCACTTATATTCAATGAAAGTCAAAGAGCAAACTAGGAAGCTAGCCACAGGTTGCTCAAAGAACGGCTTTGAGGTTGTAGATGTTACTGACGAAGTCAGCTCAAAACATGGTTTTGAAGTTGCAGATAGAGCTGACGTGGTTTAAAGAGATTTTCGAAGAGTATTAAGCCAAATAAAAAATTCCAAAGCAAGTGCCTTGGAACTTCGATTTCTATTTTGCTTGAATGATTTTAACCACATCCCCTACACTTTGCAGTTGGTCAATTTCTTCGTCACTGATTTCGATATTAAATTCATCTTCAAGGGTCAAAATAAACTCCATCAAGTCAACTGAGTCAGCATCCAAGTCGTCTTTCAGACTCAAGGATTCTGTCACGACAAAGTCTTCTCCCTGTCGCTCTTGGATAATGGTCACAATACGGTCAAAAATTTCTTTTTCTGTCATCTCTTTTATTCTCCTGAAAATTCACGCGCAGTCTGGGCAACTACGTCTGTTTCTAGCATGGTACGAATCTGGCGGATTGTACTATAAACAGCCTTAGCATCGCTTGAGCCATGAGTCTTGACAACAGGTGCCTTGACGCCAAACAAGACTGCTCCACCAACATCTGAATAGTTGAGCTGTTTTTTCAAACCTCTGAGGCTGTCCTTGAGAAGGAGGGCGCCTAGTTTCGCTCGGAGACCACCACCTGTAATAGCGGTCTTGAGCAAACCCATGATTCCCATGGCTGTCCCTTCAATGGATTTGAGGACAGCGTTTCCCGTGAAACCATCTGCCACGACAACATCCGCAACGCCATTCATCAAATCACGCGCTTCCACGTTTCCGATAAAATTCAAACTTTCATCAGCTACTAGTAATTCATAAGTTTCCTTGCGAAGCGGGTCGCCCTTACTACTCTCTGTTCCGTTATTGAGCAAACCAACACGTGGTTGCGTAATTCCGCGGACATTTTTAGCATAAAAGGAACCTAGAACCGCATATTGATGGAGGTGCTGGGCTGTATTCTCCGCATTAGCACCGAGATCCAGCATGTCAAAGCCTTTCCCATCAATGGTCGGCAAGGTCGACATAAGCCCAGGACGGTCAATGTTCTTAATACGACCCACGATGAAGAATCCTGCTGCCAACAAAGCACCTGTATTCCCAGCCGAGAGAACAGCGTCTGCTTCGCCTTCTTTGACAGCCTTGGCTGCCAATACCATACTGGCATTTTTCTTCTTCCGAATAGCTCTCGTAGGTTCATCGTCTGAATCAATCTTTTCATCCGTATGGATAATGTTGACGCGCTCTGTCGCTGTCAGATATTGCTTGATTTTGCTTTCATCTCCGTAGAGTTGAACCTCAATATCTGAAAAGTCAGCCAGGGCTTGATTGACCCCCTCAACGATGGCCTGAGGTGCATAATCGCCCCCCATGGCATCTACTGCGATTTTTTTCATTTGTTTTCCTCTTTTAGTAATTGTCCCCAGTCTGCTAGGGAATCAATAAATTTCTTTGATTTTAGGTGAATCCCCACGTATTCTTCGTAGAGTTGATCCATAAATTGGCGTAGCTCTTGCTTGATTTCAGGCTTGAGTGAAATGGTCTCCAAGGTCTCAAAATCAATGGCTTGAAATTGATTGAGCAGATAAGGGATATTGGGATTTAGATGGCAACGTCTCTCATCCTCATGATAATGCTCTGGACAGAGGCAGGCTCCATATTTGAAAGAAAAATCAAAAGCCTGACCAACCCGATGGCAAAAGACACACTCATTAAAATTAAGACTGATTCCAAATCGGGTCAAGATTTGGATTTCAAAAATGTTGGTCAAAACCTGATAATCCAAGCCTGCTTCCATCAACTCCAAAGTCTTTTGCAAAAAAGCAAACAAGGGAGCATCCTGCTGATTATCCTGCAAACTCGCATCTGCAAGAGCTGCTATGTAGGTCGCATAGGCCATGACAAAGAGATCACTATTAATCTTGGGAAAGGTCATGACCTCGTGATAGTCCTCAATGTAGCTGAGCCCGTCATCATTGATTCGCAAGAGAAATCGTGCCAACACCAAGGGCTGAATAACAGGAGCTAGCTTAGACTGACCAGCGTATTTAACGAAAAACATGCGTTTGCCAGCCTGCTCTGTAAAAATCTTGACTAACTTATCATCCTCACGAAAGTTACGATTGTAGAGCACCAAACCTTGACTCGTGATAGACTGAATCATGCTTCTTTCATGTACTCCTCAAGTCGTTTCATAGCTTCTTTGATAGTCTCCATGCTGGCTGCATAAGATAGGCGAACATAGCCTTCTCCGTAACGCCCAAAGGCTGCGCCAGGGATAAAGGCAACGGCCTTCTTCTGAGCAAAATCCTTCAAAAAGGCAAAGGAATCTTGATTGTAGCCCGCTGGAATCTTAGCAAAGATATAGAAGGCCCCGTCTGGTTTGATAATCTCAAAACCAAGAGCAGTCATTTTCTCGATAATATAAT
>CAUQNI010000029.1:0-13522 GCA_963519555.1 uncultured bacterium | reverse complement strand
TTTTTGAAGGTGCACAAGGTGTTATGCTAGATATCGACCAAGGTACTTATCCATTCGTTACGTCATCAAATCCTGTAGCTGGTGGTGTGACAATTGGTTCTGGTGTTGGCCCAAGTAAGATTGACAAAGTTGTAGGTGTATGTAAAGCTTATACCAGTCGTGTGGGAGATGGGCCTTTCCCAACTGAATTGTTTGATGAAGTGGGAGAACGCATTCGTGAAGTAGGTCATGAGTATGGTACTACAACTGGTCGTCCACGTCGTGTGGGTTGGTTTGACTCAGTTGTGATGCGTCATAGTCGTCGTGTTTCTGGTATTACTAACCTTTCATTGAACTCTATCGATGTTTTGAGCGGTTTGGATACAGTAAAAATCTGTGTGGCCTATGATCTTGATGGTCAACGTATTGACTACTATCCAGCTAGTCTTGAGCAATTGAAGCGTTGCAAGCCTATCTATGAAGAGTTGCCAGGTTGGTCAGAAGATATCACTGGAGTTCGTAATTTAGAAGATCTTCCTGAGAATGCGCGTAACTATGTTCGTCGTGTGAGTGAATTGGTTGGCGTTCGTATTTCTACTTTCTCAGTGGGTCCTGGTCGTGAACAAACAAATATTTTAGAAAGTGTTTGGTCCTAAGAGATTTTTAAGATTTGTTTAAGATAGGTCGGGTATACTATAGACAGTTACAAGAAGACCTCCTAACTTGTTGTAACAAATATCCTAAACTTTTCTTTTTCATAATAATCTCCCTATAAAGTCACCGCATTCGGTGGCTTTTTTTGTGTTGGGAATCATGATATAATAATAAAATCGATAAGTAGGAAAAGAGAAATTGATGAATTATACAGTTGAAGAAAAAGAAGTCTTTATGAGGGAGGCTTTGAGAGAGGCTGAGATTGCCTTGGAACACGATGAAATCCCAATTGGTTGTGTGATTGTCAAAGATGGGGAAATCATTGGTCGTGGGCACAATGCGCGTGAGGAACTGCAGCGAGCGGTTATGCATGCGGAAATTATGGCTATAGAGAATGCGAACTTGAGTGAGGAGAGCTGGCGCTTGCTGGATTGCACGCTTTTTGTGACTATTGAGCCTTGTGTCATGTGTAGTGGGGCGATTGGGCTTGCCCGTATTCCAAACGTGGTCTATGGGGCTAAAAACCAGAAATTTGGCGCTGCTGGAAGTTTGTATGATATCTTGACAGATGAGCGTCTTAACCATCGTGTAGAGGTTGAAACGGGAATTTTGGAAGATGAATGCGCAGCTATTATGCAGGACTTTTTTAGAAATAGACGGAAAAAATAATTTTGCTTTTAAAATGAATAGGAATGTGATATAATAAATAGTGGAGCAACAGTTCTGCGTGAAGCGGGTCAGGGGAGGAATCCAGCAGCCCTAAGCGATTTGAATTGTGTGCTCTTTTTTTCGTGCTTTTTTCGAATAAATAAGATAGAATAATCTAGAATAAATGATAATAGAAAAGAGAAGATGATGAAAATTCGTGGTTTTGAATTGGTTTCTAGTTTTATAGATGAGAATTTATTGCCAAAGCGTGAGACAGCGCATGCGGCTGGTTACGACTTAAAGGTTGCTGTGCGTACGGTTATTGCGCCAGGAGAGATTGTCTTGGTTCCGACAGGGGTTAAGGCTTATATGCAGCCGACTGAGGTTCTCTACCTCTATGATCGTTCTTCAAATCCTCGTAAGAAGGGTCTGGTCTTGATTAACTCGGTTGGTGTCATTGATGGGGATTATTATGGAAATCCTGGAAATGAAGGGCATATTTTTGCGCAGATGAAGAATATCACAGACCAAGAAGTGATTCTAGAAGTTGGGGAACGTGTGGTCCAGGCTGTCTTTGCTCCTTTCTTAATCGCAGATGGAGATGCAGCTGATGGTGTTCGAACTGGTGGATTTGGATCGACTGGGCACTAGGATGAAAATTATCTTTGTACGTCACGGGGAGCCAGATTATAGTATGCTTGATAAACTTGAAAATCCGCAACTCTATAGTGGTTTTGGTCGTGATTTAGCACCATTGACAGGAAAAGGTCGCAGTCTGGCAAAAGAGGTTGCTAAAACGGCATGTTTTGGAAAGGCAGAGATTATTATTTCATCGTCTGTGACGAGGGCTTTAGAAACAGCACATTATATAGCAGTTGAAACAGGATTGGACTTATTTGTGGAGCCGTTTTTTCATGAGTGGCGTCCAGACTTAGATGGCACTAACTCTGATTTAACTAGTGTATTGGTAGCTCATGAATATTATCTAAAACATCAAGGAGGTTTATCTGAAGATTCTCCTTATCGCTATGAAACTGATCTAGAGATGCGTCATCGTTTTTTAAGAGCTTTGGAAAAATATAAAAATTATAAAACTATTATCATTGTAACTCACGGAATGCTCATGCGCCAATTTGTACCAGACGAGAAGATTGATTTTTGCCAAGTGATTGAATGTGAGATAGAGATATAGAAAGAGGTTTATCATCGCAAAGAAAAAAGCGACATTTGTATGTCAAAATTGTGGGTATAATTCCCCTAAATATCTGGGACGTTGCCCCAACTGTGGGTCTTGGTCTTCCTTTGTAGAAGAGGTTGAGGTTGCCGAGGTCAAGAATGCGCGTGTGTCCTTGACAGGTGAGAAAAGACAGAAAGAAGAAATTTGTGACCGGCTTGCTGCTTGTCTCTTCTCGTATCTTTGAGAAGCGTCGGGCTTCTTGCTTTACTAATCCAGATTTAAAAGATTTTTTAGAGGAAAACGGTGCTAAAAGCATAGAGTTTATAGGGGTAGATGGCAATGGCTGTGTTAAGGTTTCCATTTTGGCAGCTACCAAGGAGAATTATCAGGTTTCTGTCGATTTGTCTGCTGTCGGAGTTGCCAACCAGAAGAAATTCTCTAAAACACTGAAGCAGTGGCAAGATTGCGGAATCAAGATTGGATAGTTTTATGGGGATCTTAATATGAAAATTATTTTTATCCGTCACGGGGAGCCAAATTACCGTGAGTTAGAGGAGCGTTCCTATACTGGATTCGGGATAGATTTGGCACCCTTATCTGAGAAAGGAAGACAACAAGCTCAGGAACTTTGCAAAAATCCTTTGTTTGGCTCAGCTGATATCCTGGTGTCTTCTGCAGTGACGCGAGCTTTAGAAACGGCTTTTTATGTATCCTGTGCTACTGGCCTTCCTTTGAGGGTAGAGCCATTATTGCATGAATGGCAGGTTTATGAAATAGGTATAGAGAACTTTGAAACAGCTAGATGTCTGTTTTTAGAAAACAAGGGGGAGTTGCTCCCAAATTCTCCTGTTCAATATGAGACAGCTGTAGAGATGAAGTCTCGTTTTCTAGAATGTATGGCTGAGTATCGGGAACATCAAACTGTGGTAGTTGTAGCCCATCGAATGCTCATGCGTCAGTTTGTACCAAATGAGAAGATTGATTTTTGCCAAGTGATTGAGTGTGAGTTAGAGATATAGAAAGAGGTTTATCATCGCAAAGAAAAAAGCGACATTTGTATGTCAAAATTGTGGGTATAATTCCCCTAAATATCTGGGACGTTGCCCCAACTGTGGGTCTTGGTCTTCCTTTGTAGAAGAGGTTGAGGTTGCCGAGGTCAAGAATGCGCGTGTGTCCTTGACAGGTGAGAAAACCAAGCCCATGAAACTGGCTGAGGTGACTTCCATCAATGTCAATCGAACCAAGACGGAGATGGAGGAATTCAACCGTGTACTTGGAGGCGGAGTGGTACCAGGAAGTCTTGTCCTCATCGGTGGGGATCCTGGGATTGGGAAATCAACCCTTCTCTTACAAGTCTCAACCCAGTTGTCTCAAGTGGGAACGGTTCTCTACGTCAGTGGGGAGGAGTCTGCCCAGCAAATCAAGCTACGAGCAGAACGTTTGGGTGATATTGATAGCGAGTTTTACCTCTATGCAGAGACCAATATGCAGAGTGTTCGTACTGAGGTAGAGAGAATCCAGCCAGACTTCCTCATTATTGACTCTATCCAGACCATTATGTCTCCTGAGATTTCAGGGGTGCAGGGGTCTGTGTCTCAGGTGCGTGAGGTGACCGCTGAACTCATGCAGCTGGCTAAGACCAATAACATTGCCATCTTTATCGTAGGGCATGTGACCAAGGAAGGAACCTTGGCTGGTCCTCGTATGCTGGAGCATATGGTGGATACGGTGCTTTACTTTGAAGGGGAGCGCCACCATACCTTCCGAATCTTGCGAGCTGTTAAAAATCGTTTTGGTTCTACCAATGAAATTGGGATTTTTGAGATGCAGTCGGGTGGCTTGGTTGAGGTCCTCAATCCAAGTCAAGTTTTCCTAGAGGAGCGTTTGGATGGAGCGACTGGGTCGTCAATCGTTGTGACCATGGAAGGGACGCGTCCGATTTTGGCGGAGGTTCAGGCTTTGGTAACACCGACCATGTTTGGAAATGCCAAGCGTACGACGACGGGACTTGATTTTAATCGTGCTAGCTTGATTATGGCTGTTTTAGAAAAACGGGCAGGTCTTCTCTTGCAAAATCAGGATGCCTATCTCAAATCTGCTGGCGGTGTCAAATTGGATGAACCTGCCATTGACTTAGCCGTTGCTGTTGCCATTGCTTCGAGCTACAAAGACAAGCCAACCAATCCTCAGGAATGTTTTGTAGGAGAGTTAGGCTTGACTGGAGAGATTCGGCGCGTAAATCGTATCGAACAACGCATCAATGAAGCTGCTAAACTGGGATTTACTAAGATTTATGTACCTAAGAATTCCTTGACAGGAATCACTCCACCCAAGGAAATTCAGGTGATTGGTGTGACAACGATCCAGGAAGTTTTGAAAAAGGTATTTGCTTAATCTGTGACAAATCCTCTTAAAAATGATAAGATAGGAGAAATATTTGACTATCAAATTTTCTAGGAGGGAATCGTGTCGTATTTTGAACAGTTTATGCAAGCCAATCAGGCTTATGTTGCCCTACATGGGCAGTTAAATTTGCCACTTAAACCCAAAACCAGAGTAGCCATTGTGACCTGTATGGACTCTCGTCTGCACGTTGCACAAGCTTTAGGTTTGGCACTTGGGGATGCTCATATTTTACGGAATGCAGGTGGTCGAGTGACCGAGGACATGATTCGTTCGCTGGTGATTTCCCAGCAACAGATGGGGACAAGAGAGATTGTGGTGTTGCACCATACAGACTGTGGTGCTCAGACCTTTGAAAATGGTCCTTTTCAGGAGTATCTGAAAGAGGAACTAGGTGTCGATGTGTCAGACCAGGACTTCTTGCCCTTCCAAGATATAGAGGAGAGTGTACGCGAGGATATGCACCTCCTTATCGAGTCTCCCCTAATACCAGATGATGTCATTATCTCTGGTGCTATTTACGATGTGGATACAGGAAGTATGACAGTCGTAGAATTATAAATACTTTATTTAGAAAGAAAGTGTATGAAGAAAAACAGTATTTTATTTATTTTTATTTTATTGCTCTGTATTGGTTTACAGTATGAAACCATCTATTATACGGATGGTTCGATATCAGGTGCGGAATATGGACTAATGGGAGTTTCTATCTTTCTAGCTCTCTTTTACATGATTCCAGCTCTTTATTTCCTTTTCCGTATTGGGAAAAAATGGGAATTGCCAAAGAATGCCTTGATTTTGTCTTTATTGGGTGGGATGTTCCTTTCAGGCTGGTTGTCTAGCTTTGCAAATACCTATATCCATGATTTACTGGGGGTTCTTTTCCCAGATAGTGCATTTTTAAATGCCTTTGAAAGTGCTATTGTGGCTCCTTTGGTAGAAGAACCCTTGAAATTATTGCCACTTGTCTTTGTTTTAGCTTTGATTCCTGTGCGAAAATTAAAATCTTTGTTTTTACTAGGGATTGCTTCTGGTTTGGGATTCCAAATGATTGAGGATATTGGCTACATTCGTACGGATTTGCCAGAGGGCTTTGACTTTACTATTTCGAGAATTTTAGAGCGTATTATCTCAGGAATTGCCTCTCACTGGACTTTTTCAGGTCTGGCGGTAGTAGGTGTTTACTTGCTTTACAGAGCCTATAAAGGACAGAAGTTTGGCAAGAAACAGGGGCTTCTTTTCCTAGGTTTAGCCTTGGGAACTCATTTCTTGTTTAACTCTCCTTTTGTTGAATTGGAGACAGAGTTGCCCTTAGCGATTCCAGTAGTTACAGCCATTACTCTCTATGGTTTTTATCAGGCTTATCGCTTTGTTGAGAAGCACAATGAGTTGATGAACTAGAATATTTTTCAAAAGAATGATGCAAGGGTACAAATATGGTGCCCTTCTTTTATTTTTGATTGAAAAATAGTGCAAAAAGCGCTACAATGGTAAATGGAAAATCTTGTGAAAAGCACAAGCGATACATATATACCGGAGGAAATCATGTCTTTTTCTGATTTAAAGCTGTTTGCCCTTTCTTCTAATCAAGAATTGGCAAAACGTGTGGCGCAGGAGATTGGGATAGAGTTGGGGAAATCAAGTGTTCGCCAATTTTCAGATGGAGAGATTCAGGTCAACATTGAAGAATCAATCCGTGGGAAACACGTCTTTATCCTACAATCAACTAGTTCGCCTGTAAATGACAATCTGCTTGAAATTTTGATTATGGTAGATGCTTTGAAGCGTGCGAGTGCAGAATCTGTCAATGTTGTCATGCCTTACTATGGGTATGCACGTCAGGATAGAAAGGCGAGAGCGCGTGAGCCAATCACTTCAAAACTGGTCGCAAATATGCTTGAAGTAGCTGGAGTAGATCGTTTATTGACAATCGACTTGCATGCTGCGCAGATTCAAGGATTCTTTGATATTCCTGTGGATCACTTGATGGGAGCTCCTCTGATTGCGGATTATTTTGAGCGTCGTGGCATGGTTGGTTCTGACTATGTGGTTGTCAGCCCAGACCATGGAGGGGTGACTCGTGCTCGTAAGTTGGCAGAATTTTTGAAAACCTCTATTGCTATCATTGACAAACGTCGTAGCGTTGATAAGATGAATACTAGTGAAGTCATGAACATCATCGGTAAGGTTGAAGGCAAGACTTGTATCTTGATTGATGATATGATTGATACTGCTGGAACCATTTGTCATGCGGCAGATGCCCTTGCGGAAGCTGGTGCTGTTGAAGTCTATGCAAGCTGTACGCACCCAGTACTTTCTGGTCCCGCTATGGACAATATCCAAAAATCAGCTATCAAGAAATTGGTTGTTTTGGATACTATCTATCTGCCAGAAGAGCGTTTGATTGATAAGATTGAGCAGATTTCGATTGCTCATCTCCTAGGGGATGCTATCGTACGTATCCATGAAAAACGCCCACTTTCTCCACTTTTCAGTATTGAGAAAAAGATTTAATGACCAAGCCTGAGATAATTCTCAGGTTTTTTTCGTCTCTTTTCCGAATAAATAGATAGAGGCAGTGAATCTAGTAAACCTAGATTTAATACTCTTCGAAAATCAAATTCAAACCACGTCAGTTTCACCTTACCGTACTCAAGTATAGCTTGCAGCTAGCTACTTAGTTTGCTCTTTGATTTTCATTGAGTATTAGAAACCATAATTCGGAAACTCGGACAAGAATACCAAGAACAAGTTAAGTTGATTCAAATCGTATCTGAATTCAGGGTGCTCTAATTTTAAAAATTAGGTGTCAAAACCTCTTTTAATACAGACAAAATTAAGGATAGGCAATAATTTTAATAACTTTTATTTTTTTCGTCTCTTTTCCGAATAAATAGATAGAACCATCGAATCTAAGTAAACCTAGATTTAAAAATGTGCTATAATGAAAGGAGAGAAAGAATGATTCTCAGACATCCGGGCATTAGCCCGACCAATGATTTGGTAGCCAAGAAAATTTTCAGCAATCCAGAAATCACTTGTCAATTTATCCGCGATATGCTGGACTTGCCAGCCAAAAATGTAACTATTTTGGAGGGAAGTAATATTCACGTCTTGCCTTCTCTACCCTACTCGGCTCAGGATTTCTATACCAGTATAGACGTCTTGGCGGAGTTGGATAATGGTACGCAGGTTATTATCGAAATACAAGTCCATCATCAGAATTTTTTCATCAATCGTCTATGGGCTTATCTGTGCAGTCAGGTCAATCAGAATCTTGAAAAAATTCGCCAACGTGAAGGTGATACACACCAGAGTTACAAACATATCGCACCTGTTTACGCAATAGCTATTGTAGATAGTAATTATTTCTCAGATGATTTGGCTTTCCATAGCTTTAGTATGCGAGAGGACACGACAGGTGAGGTCTTAACTATCACAAACAACGGTCAGGAAAACCATCTGGTCAAGATGGCATTCTTGGAACTAAAAAAATACAGAGAAACCAGCAAAGATAAGGTTCGTAAGCCCTGGTTAGAGTTTTTTGGTAACAAACCCTTTACCCAGCAACCCGAGCGAGTCATCAGCCAAGCAGACCAACTGCTGGACTACAAGAGCTGGTCCGAGGAGGACAGGAAGATGTTTAGTCAACTACGTATGCGCGAAGAACAAGCCTTGTTAGCGCAGGACTATGCCTTGGAACAAGCTGAAGAAAAAGGATTGGAGCGTGGAAAAGTTGAAGGAAGAGTCTTTGCTTTCTTAGATATGGTTCGCCAAGGTCTTTTGACTTCTGAAGTTGCCAGTCAGCAATTAGGTATGACTGTCGCAGAGTTTGAAGAACTATTGAAAGAACGTCACAAATAGGAACTAGAAAATACAGAGAAACCAGCAAAGATAAGGTTCGTAAGCCCTGGTTAGAGTTTTTTGGTAACAAACCCTTTACCCAGCAACCCGAGCGAGTCATCAGCCAAGCAGACCAACTGCTGGACTACAAGAGCTGGTCCGAGGAGGATAGGAAGATGTTTAGTCAACTACGTATGCGCGAAGAACAAGCCTTGCTAGCGCAGGACTATGCCTTGGAACAAGCTGAAGAAAAAGGTTTGGAACGTGGGCGTGCAGAAGGTCTTGAAAAAGGTTTAGAGCGTGGTCTTGAACAAGGGCGAGCTGAGGGAATTGAACAAGGTTTAGAACAGGGACTAGAGCGTGGAAAAGTTGAAGGAAGAGTCTTTGCTTTCTTAGATATGGTTCACCAAGGTCTTTTGCCTTCTGAAGTTGCCAGCCAACAGTTGGGTATGACTGTCTCTGAGTTTGAAGAACTATTGAAAGAGCATCGCAAATAAGAACTTAAAAAAATACAGAGAAACCAGCAAAGATAGCATTCGCAAGCCGTGGTTGGAGTTTTTCGGTAACAAACCCTTTACCCAGCAACCCGAGCGAGTCATCAGCCAAGCAGACCAACTGCTGGACTACAAGAGCTGGTCCGAGGAGGACAGGAAGATGTTTAGTCAACTACGTATGCGCGAAGAACAAGCATTGTTAGCACAGGACTATGCCTTGGAACAAGCTGAAGAAAAAGGGTTAGAACGTGGTATTGAACAGGGACTGGAGCGTGGAAAACTGCTTGCTTTTTTAGATATGGTTCGTAAGCATCTTTTGACTTCTGAAGTTGCCAGTCAGCAATTGGGTATGTCAGTAGCTGAGTTTGAGTCCTTGCTATGAGGTCGCAGTTTAATATGGTAGAAAGTTAATGAAATGGCGAGTTATTTTCAAAATACTTGCCATTTTTGCTTGACATTTGGGAGGGGTTATAGGATAATACCATAGAAGTGAGTTCTGTCCAACTGTCTATGTAGATTAGATATGCGAGGTTTGACTCAGGGTTTAAGCAATTTGTGAGATTTTCACTTGGGAGATACGGTATTTGAAGGGTATTTCATCTCACAAAGGCGTTTTTTTAACCTTTTTTTGAAAAAATAGGGAAAAAGTTTAAAAACTCGAAGAAAACCCTTGACAAATCCTGCAAATATTTATATACTGTATAGTAGTAAGATAGTCTTACGAAAAAATATTTTAAAGAAAAACAAAGGAGATAAAACGATGAAAAAAGTTTTATTGACAAGCGCAGTCGCTCTTGCAGCATTTGGTGCTGTACAAGCTGTTTCAGCAGAAGACACAACAAATAGCCGTTTCGGTTCACAATTTGATAAATATCGTCAACCAAATGCTGAACCAGATCATTCTCATGATGCTATCAGCGCAGATAATTCAACTGCTCATAACCGTTTTGGTTACGGATTTGCAACTGGTGCTAAATACATCCGTTACGACCGTGATGCAGCACATGGATTTAACCGTCGTGTCCGTGTAACTGTTGTTGATGGTGGTGGACGTCCAGTTCCAAACGTAGAAGTAGACTTCTTCTTGAAACCAGCTTCAGGTGAAAAGAAACCAGAATACTTCACTGCTACAACTAATCAATCAGGTGATGCTGAACTTCCAACAGTCTTCAAAGCTGGTGAAGTGATTCAATACCGTGTTGCTAAAACTGCAACAGACTTCAAAGAAGCAGTTGAATTAGTAGATGAGTTTGTAGTTGAAGGTGGAAATGAGTATGCAGGTTCATTGTTCACTAACAGAACTATCACATTGCCTTACAAACTTGATGATCGTGCTGCAAAAATCGGTAACCCAACTGCAGCTGCTCAATATGGTTGGGCTAAAACAGCTGAAGGATGGAAATACTTCGAAAACGCTAAAGCTGTTTCAGGTTGGAAACAAGTTGATGGCAACTGGTACTACCTAAACGATAAAGGTGTAATGCAAACTGGTTGGGTAAACGTTAACGGAACTTGGTACTACCTAAACAAATCAGGTGCTATGCAAACTGGTTGGTTGAAAGATGGTGAAACTTGGTACTTCCTTGAATCAACAGGTGCTATGAAAGCTAGCCAATGGTTTGAAGTTTCTGGTAAATGGTACCATGTAAACGGTTCAGGTGCCCTTTCAGTAAACACAACTGTTGACGGTTACAACGTAAACGCAAACGGTGAGTGGGTATAATCCTAATACATGAAACATAAAACAGGAGAGTTATCTCCTGTTTTTTCTTGCATTTATCTTATATAAGTATTATAATAGTTTAAAATGATAGGAGGTTTCCAATGAAATCAAAAGTGATAAACGTTTTATTAGGTGTGACCTTGGCAAGTGCTGCTCTTCTTGGCGCAAAAGCAGCCGATGTAAAGGCTTCGGAAACGAATGTGTATACGACAGTTGTTTGGGTCACAAAACAGGAAGATGGAAAGGAAAAGATTTTAAAGAATGCGCAATCTTACGATTCATCAAAACCTGAAACATCTTCTCCAGGTACTTTTTCAGGATATCAATTTGATACTTCTTCAATAGATGGAACGGTATTAAAGCATTACTTTAAGCCGGCAGTGACAGTTACAGGAGATAAGGTAGATGGCCTTTCTGTAAAGCCTGATATTGTAAAGCCATTTAAAGATACAGTCAAAGGGACTTCTTGGTTGGTAATGGAATCAGATGGAACTAGTAGAGAATTAAAAGCTTTTCTTCCTGCTAATGCTGCCAAAAAAGCTGAAGAAGTTGAACATGGTACATTTAAAGGTTATCGTTTTGTAGAAACTAAGATTGACCAAGGAGTTCGTAAACATTGGTTTGTAAAAGACGATAGTGTTACTGGAACTGAAAAAGTGGAAGAGAAACGTACAGGTTGGCAATATATCGCTGATAAGTGGTATTTCTTTGACCAAGATGGTGTGAAGAAAACTGGCTGGGTTAGTGATGGCAGCTGGTATTACCTAGCGGCAGATGGCAGTATGCAAACAGGTTGGAAGTTTATCTCTGGTAAATGGTACTATCTCAATAGTGCTGGTTCTATGCAGACAGGCTGGTTAAACCAAGGTGGCAAGTGGTACTATCTGCATTCTGATGGTGCAATGGCTACTGGTTGGGCAAAAGTAGATGGTGTCTGGTACTATCTAAATACTTCTGGAGATCTGGTGACTGGTTGGTTCCAAGCAGGTGGCAAGTGGTATTATGCCTATAGTTCAGGCGCTCTTGCAGTAAATACAACGATTGACGGCTACACTCTAAATGCAAATGGTGAGTGGGTGTAACATTATACACGGAATAAGTGATAAAGAGGTAAAAAAATGAAAGCAAAACATATTTTAGCAGTGGGAGCTGCAGGGGTAACATTACTTGGAGCTAGTACTTTATCAGTAGCTCTTTTAGGGCAAGGAGTAGTCTATGCTGCGGAAGCTACAGCTAAACCATCAGATCCTTCAGCTGTCACTCGTACATATTATAAAGTTATAGGCGGCGCGTATGGTTCAGCTGAAATCCCTAATGTTTCTAGTGACGACTCATACAAGGAACCTAAAGCTATCTCAGGTTATAAGTTTGACCATAGTGAACCTGATAATGGTGGAAGAGTTTGGGTTCATTATTATGTAAAAGACTCAGCATCAACAACTGGTTCAAGTGCAAATACAGGTAACAACACTGGGTCAAGTACAAACACAGGCAATAACACTGGGTCAAATGCAAACACAGGCAACAACACTGGGTCAAATGCAGATACAAGTACAGGATCTAATATCGATAAAGACGAGTATAAATGGTTAACGGTTTCTGGGAAATACCAGCTTTATATTAATAATAATTTAGTTAAAGGTTGGCAGACTGTTGGTGGCAAGACTTATTATTTTGATGAAAATGGTTTTATGAAGACTGGGATTTTAGAAATCAAAGATAAACGTTATTACTTTGATGAAAATGGTCTTATGAAAACTGGTTGGGTCAATGAAGGTGATAAGGATTACTATATTACTGATGATGGTTCTAAACCAACTACTATCATTGCAAAAGGTGAGAAGATTTACTACGTTAAAGAGGGGATTCAACAGACAGGTCTTCAACAGATTGATAACAAGTGGTATTATCTATTGGCAGACGGTAGCCGTAAAACAGGTCTTGTTCAAGATACAAATAAGAAATGGTACTATATTACAAATGATGGCGACCGAAAAGTTGGTCTCGTAAAAGATAGTGATGGTGCTTATCATTACCTTACTCCAGAAGGTGAACGTAAAACAGGTTCTATCACTATTGACGGTGTGACTTATCGTTTAGCGGATCGTGCTAGTAGCAAGCCAGGATGGAATAAAATTGATGGTAAGTGGTACTATTATGATGCGGAAGATAGCATGAAGACAGGTTGGGTTAAAGATGGATCATGGTATTATCTAGATGAATCTGGTGTAATGCAGACTGGCTGGCAAAAAGTTGGGGGAGTATGGTACTACCTCAACGGCTCAGGCGCTATGCAGACAGGTTGGTTGAACCAAGGTGGAACATGGTACTACCTTAATGACTCAGGTGCTATGCAAACAGGTTGGTTGAACCAAGGCGGTACATGGTATTATCTTGCTGGTTCAGGCGCTATGAAGACAGGTTGGTACCAAGTTAGTGGTAAATGGTATTACTCATACTCATCAGGAGCTTTGGCTGTGAACACAACCATTGATGGTTACACTGTAAATGCCAATGGTGAATGGGTTTAGTATATATAATAAAGAAGAGTCTGGGACAAAATAGTTCTCAGCCACAAAAAAGCTAGAGATTTCCAATAGC
>CAUQNI010000028.1:0-15752 GCA_963519555.1 uncultured bacterium | reverse complement strand
GTACTCAAGTACAGCCTGCGGCTAGTTTCCTAGTTTGCTCTTTGATTTTCATTGAGTATAAAATAGATACTACCATCTTACCACAAAATTATTTTATGTCCTAATTATACCATATCGCCTCATTTAAACCCTTGGTATTAGCGATTTTCTTAAAAGTCTGATTTCTTTATTTTTCCTGAAAAATTCACATAAAAAGCCCTCGAAAGGGCTAAGAAATCTATAAAATCAATAGACAAGTAACTAGCACAATTAGACGTGCTTTTTTTATTGACTATTACCACGATGCCACACTTAATCTTACGCTTGTATCTTCTTATCTGCAATAGCTTCTGTCAAAGTCTGAGAAAAGTTAAGTCCCATTTCTCGTCCCAACTTATCTGCCCACCTTGGTATGGTCAAGGTCTTTTTAATTGGTTCCTGACTTCCTAGGTATTCTGATACATCAACAGATACCATAGAAATAAAAGATTTATCAAGATCATAGGTTGACTCAAAATCTTCATCATCTTTAAATGGATCGTTATCAATTAAAGACAAGCTATTGATATCTGATGGTTGAGGTAACTCTCCATCACTCTCTATCAAATCTGCGACAGTTATTCCTAACCACTCCGAACCCATAGCCAAAGCCTCAGAAATTCCCTCGCCTTGTGTTGCTGAAAATTCAAAATCTGGGAAATGGACAAAATAAGTCGCTTTTACCCCATCTGTATCATCATAATAGAATAAAGCTGGATATGTCACTAACATTTCACTACCTCCATATCAAAAAGCAGGGGCTGAATTTTACAACCCAGCTTGCTTTCTTATCCCTCTTTCAGTGTACTTATTTAGCTCACCATGAGGGATTGTGATAGGTCTTTCCCCTTGCTTCTCCATTTTAATATGGGAACCTTTACCACCTTTGGTTTTTATCCAACCATGAGCCGTAAGGAGTTTGACCATCTCTTTTTGTGTCATAGGCATAGCGCTTTTACCTCCTGACAACACCATTATAACACGTGCTACACGTATTGTAAAGAAGGGATACGTATTATTCTCTTATACCATCCACCCTAGATGTGGTTCTAAGAGCATCCAATTTATTCACACCTATTTTTCTAATGAGTAGTAAAAACTGCTTCTTTATCTAGTAATTCATCATCTGTATAGTCAATTGTAAAAGTATCTCGATTTAAGACAGACTGAGGCGGAGTTGAATGAATCATAGGAACACTGCGGACCCTATACCTTTTATCTCCAATTTTTACAAACTGATTAACTCTCAAGCCTTCGAAATCAGGATTTTCAACAGTTATTACAAGGAGACGGTTTGCTACTTTAAAAACATCAACTATTCTATTTTTCATATTTTTCCCAATTCATAATTATTAGTAAAATGAACTTCTTGATAAGCAAAATCAAGTTTAGGTTTAATTTTTTCGTACAAATCCAAAATCTCTTTTGGAGTATCTTCACGGAATAGAAATTGTATTTCCCCTGAAATAACCTTATCACTAAGAATCCAATAACGAATTTGTTTTGTAAAAATCAAAACTTCCTGACTTGGTAGTTCCATTACTTATCACCTCTCCTTCATTATAGTTCATGCAATAGCATTTAGCAATATTATCTCATAAGTCAGCAATTCTACTTCTTTGGACTCAACTATCATATTTTGAGTTTTAAGGAAAATCCATTCTCTCATGCTGATACAATTAAATAGTCAAAAAGCTTCTATCTCGCTCCTGGAATGTTACAAAACCATTGAAATATCACAACTAATAGGCTAGAATGGACATAGTAAGATATATTAGATGAGTCATTCTACTCAAAAAATATGACACTAAAATCCACGTTAGAAAGGACTGCTATGCCAGACAATCTCGCGCTTCGCATGCGCCCTAGAACCATCGACCAGGTCATCGGTCAGGAACATCTGGTCGGACCTGGAAAAATTATCCGTCGCATGGTGGAAGCCAATCGCCTGTCCTCCATGATTCTCTACGGACCTCCAGGAATCGGCAAGACCAGTATTGCCTCAGCCATCGCTGGAACAACAAAGTATGCCTTTCGAACTTTCAATGCGACAGTTGATAGTAAAAAACGGCTACAAGAAATTGCGGAAGAGGCGAAATTCTCTGGAGGATTAGTCCTGTTACTGGACGAGATTCATCGTCTAGACAAGACCAAGCAAGACTTTCTCCTTCCTCTCTTGGAAAGAGGTCTGATCATCATGATTGGGGCTACGACTGAAAATCCTTTCTTTTCTGTCACTCCAGCCATTCGCAGTCGCGTTCAGATTTTTGAGTTGGAACCTCTGTCTAACCAAGACGTCAAAGAGGCTCTTCAGATTGCTCTGAGTAACCCTGAACGTGGTTTTGATTTTCCAGTGGAACTAGATGAGGATGCACTGGATTTCATCGCAACCTCTACAAACGGAGACCTGCGCTCTGCCTTCAACTCACTGGACCTGGCTGTTCTTTCTACCCCTGAAAATGACGAGGGCATCCGCCATATCACCCTTGATATCATGGAAAATAGCCTGCAGCGGAGCTACATCACTATGGATAAGGATGGAGATGGTCACTATGATGTTCTCTCAGCCCTGCAAAAGTCTATCCGTGGCTCAGATGTGGATGCCAGTCTCCACTATGCTGCCCGCTTGATTGAGGCTGGTGATTTGCCAAGTCTCGCTCGTCGCTTGACTGTTATCGCCTATGAAGATATCGGCTTAGCCAATCCTGAAGCCCAGATTCACACCGTGACTGCTCTGGATGCTGCCCAGAAGATTGGGTTCCCAGAAGCCCGCATTCTCATTGCCAATGTCGTGATTGATTTGGCCCTTTCTCCAAAATCCAACTCAGCCTATGTAGCTATGGATAAGGCACTTGCCGACCTCAAAACATCAGGGTACTTGCCTATTCCGCGACACCTGCGTGATGGGCACTACAGTGGAAGCAAGGAACTGGGGAATGCCCAAGACTATCTCTATCCACACAACTATCCTGGAAATTGGGTCAAGCAAGACTATCTGCCAGAAAAAATTCGCAATCATCACTATTTCCAAGCAGAAGATACTGGTAAATATGAACGGGCTTTGGCTCAAAGAAAGGAAGCTATCGACCGTTTGCGAAAAATCTGAAATCCTTTTCAAAAAATTGCACTTTCCTCTTGATTTTTTTTGAAAAAGTGGTATCATATAAACATAGAAACGCTGTGGTGTACGACTTCACACTTAAGTGTTGACCGACTATTTTTTGTATTATTAGGGAAACAAAAGTCTTCTAACAGCATGTAGGCCGTCTCACACGGAAACAGCTTCAGTTAGAGCGAGTTGCCCACCTGCTTAATTGCGCGGGTTCAATACAAACCGTGAAGTTTCGGCACCAATACAGCTTTTTTCTTTGCCTCCTTAGCTCAGCTGGCAGAGCAGCGGACTCTTAATCCGTGGGTCACAGGTTCGATCCCTGTAGGGGGCATCTAAATACAACAGGAAAAGCCTTTGTTTCAAGGCTTTTTTTGTTTTCTGTTCTACTTTTGTTCTACCAACGGATACACACTTAAAAGGTTTCGAATAATCGGATATTCTTTTTCTTCTCCTTCAAAAGATACCTATACCTTTCTGTTACTATTCTATAGTTTTGTGGCCCATTACATGAGCAAGTAACCTACAGAGCAAGTTGGTCATCTAGGATTTATTTTCTCAAAAAACTTTGAAATTAAGCTTGACATGGAACGCGTTCCATTGTTTATACTGTTTTCAAAAGAAAGAGAGGTAAATATTATGAACATCAAACGTATTTTTTGTGACATGGATGGTACATTATTAAATAGTAAAGGACAGGTCAGTGACAGTAACGCAGCCTTGATCCGTGAAGCAGGAATTCCTATAACTTTGGTATCTGCCAGAGCACCAATGGAAATGAAGGATGCCATCAATGCTCTTCAACTGAAAGGAGTTCAAGTAGCTTTTAACGGAGGATTAATTTATACAATAGGAAATCATCATCAAGTTCAACCTATTCATGTACAAACTATTAAAAATAAAACAGTAAAACAGTTGTTAAGAGGAATACGCCAGCATTTTCCAAAAGTTAGTTTATCTTATTACGATATGAATAACTGGTATTGTGATAAAATAGATGTAGGAATCCTATACGAACAGAGTTTAACTCGTCAAGATCCGACTCTTATTGAGACTGAAGAACAGTTTTTAGAAGGCCGGGCAAATACTTTTAAAATTATGATGATTTCTTTTGATGAGGAAATGATTCGAGAATTAGAGAAGTATCTTCAAAGTTTATACTTACCCCAAATTACGATTCAACGTTCAGGTAAAGCCTATCTTGAAATTACACATCTCTTAGCCAAAAAATCTAAGGGAATTGCTCATGTCCTTCGAAAAGAGCAGTTAGCTAAAGAAGAAACGGCTGCATTTGGTGACGGACATAATGATTTGCCTATGCTTGAAATGGTTGGTTACCCTATTGTGATGGATAATGCCTTTGATGACATCAAAGAGATAGCTTATAAAATAACGAAATCTAATGATGAAGATGGGGTAGGATATGGGATTCATGAATTTTTAAAGTAGGAGCCCAATAATGACAAGTATTAGTGATATAGCTAAAAAAGCAGGCGTGGCTAAATCAACAGTTTCTCGTGTTATCAATCACCATCCTTATGTTTCTGATGAAACACGACAAAAAATTATGGATCTTATCGCTGAATTGGATTATATGCCTAATCAGCTGGCTCGGGATTTAAGTCGAGGAAAAACACAAAAAATAGGTATCGTCATCCCACATACACGCCACCCTTATTTTACACAATTAATAAATGGCCTCCTAGATGCTGCTAAAGCTAGCGACTATCAACTTGTCATGATGCCTTCAGATTACAATCAAGAATTAGAACTTTCCTATCTGAAGCAACTCAAAATGGAAGCTATTGATGCTCTAATCTTCACTTCAAGAGCAATTAGCCTTGAGATTATTGAAACTTATGCAAAATATGGACGAATAGTCGTTTGTGAAAAATTGCAGGAATCTTATCACTTGTCCTCTGCTTACCTTGACCGCTACCCTGCATTTGTGGATGCTTTTTCTGCCATGAAAGCTCGAGGGCTGAAACAGTTAGTATTGTTATTTTCCAGAAACAATGAATCATCTGCCACATATCAGTCAGCACTATTAGCTTATCAACATGTTTATGGGCAACAATCGACTCCACATGCAGTATTTGGAAATATTCATGATTTTAATGATGGCCTGAACCTGTCTTATCAATTGATAAACGATGCTCGTATTGACGGTATTTTAGCTACAAGCGATGAAGTTGCTGCGGGGCTTATAAAAGGATATGAAGAAAGTGGGAAAATATATCCCTATATGATTGGGCAGGAACATTTATTAGTTGGACAACTGTTGAAACTCCCAACCATAGACCACAAATCCTATTCTTTAGGAAAATTAGCTTTTAAACAAGCTTTAGCTGAAACAATTAGTCAAGAAGTTTTAATTTCAAAGTTTTTAGCGCAAGATAATTAGTTGCTAAAAGTAGTAAAAGTTTCCAATTCATATAGTTGGAAACTTTTTATCTACTCTTCTTCATAATGTATTTCCGTTCGGGTGTTTCAACCATTTGAACGATTTCAAATCCTTCTTTTTGGTAAAGATTGTAAGCTGCTTGATTTGCCTCGAAGACATTTAGAGAAATAGTATCTATGTCTTCATTTTCAAAGGCCAAACTAACAAATTTCCTTAAAGCCTGGTTACCTAAGCCCTGCCCCTGTTTCTGGGGATTGATAAAAAAGCGTCCGATATGAAGATTACTATCTTCTAGCCTGATTTTCTGGATAAGTCCTACAAACTCTTGTTCATCAAAGATAGAAAAAACTCCTTCTAAATCCTGCAAGGTTTGAAAGGTCAGTGGAAAAGGAATTTTTGGTCCCATCCATTGTTTTTGAAAGGATTTGCCAAGAGAGTTAGACCATTGGCATACGAACTGAGCATTTTCTGTGCTCACCTTTTCTTCAAAACGAATTGTCATCTTGACCTCACTATCTTGTTTATGTTTCTCCATTATACCACTTCTCCTATTTTTTACGAATAGATAAGTATGATTGATATTTATTTTTTTCTTGTTGGGAGCATTCTCGCTTCCTTTCTTGGTTTGGTCATTGACCGTTTCCCTGATCAGTCTATTATTCGACCTGCTAGTCATTGTGATTCTTGTCAGACTCGCTTGCGTCCCTTAGATTTGATTCCGATTATCTCTCAAGTAATTGGTCGCTTTCGCTGTCGCTACTGCAAGGTTCGCTATCCTATCTGGTATGCCCTTTTTGAACTAGGCTTAGGACTCCTCTTTCTAGCTTGGTCTTTGGGGTGGCTCTCCTTGGGACAAGTCGTCCTCATCACTGCTGGTTTGACCTTGGGTATCTACGACTTTCGCCATCAGGAATATCCCTTACTGGTCTGGCTGACTTTCCACCTAATCCTCATGGCTTGCTCTGGCTGGAATCTGGTCATGGTCTTCTTCCTTATCCTTGGAATTTTGGCCCATTTTATTGATATCCGCATGGGCGCAGGGGATTTTCTCTTTTTAGCTTCTTGCGCTCTCGTCTTTAGTGCGACTGAACTACTGATCTTGATTCAGTTTGCTTCTGCAACAGGAATTCTAGCCTTTCTCCTGCAAAAGAAAAAGGAAAGACTTCCTTTCGTGCCTTTCCTCTTATTTGCTGTTTGCATGATTATTTGGGGTAAATTAATATTGTAAATCGAAACACAATAGTGTATACTAGTTATACTGAAAACAAGGAGACTTATTATGAAATTCGAATTACCAAACATCAATTTTGAATTACCAAAACTAGATGTCCCAAAAATTGATGAAAGTTCTATGATGCAAGTCCTAGATTGGGCATACGATACAACTATTAATGGAATTCCAGGCCAAAAAACTATTCAAGAATTAGCAGATGATTATCTTAGGTACGATAATGTTGACACTGCTATTTCAAAAATGATTACTTTTCAGACTAGCAAGGCGGCTCTATCTGGATTTATTACTGGATTTGGAGGAATTCTAACTCTACCAGTAACTATTCCTGCAAATATTACATCTGTTATTCTCGTTCAAATGAGAATGATTGCTACTATTGCTTATATGCGTGGATATGATTTAAAAAGCGACCAGGTGCAGACCTTTGTATACGCAGCGCTTACAGGAACTACTGTAGCTGATATTGCAAAAAAAGCTGGAATTGTCGTTGCTGAAAAATTGGCTCAAGGCATGATTAAAAAAGTTCCTGGAGAAGTGCTAAAGAAAATCAATCAAGCAGTTGGATTCAGATTAGTCACAAAATTTGGAGAAAAGGGAGTAGTAAATCTAGGAAAAATGATTCCTGTTGCAGGTGCACTTATTGGTGCAGGAGTTGATACTGTTTCTACACAAGTTATTGCAAATCATGCACTAAGCGTTTTCACACCTAACGGAATTAATCTTGGAGATGATTTAATCATTGATATAAGTGAAATACAATAAACCCCTTGTTTCTATCTTAATGTATTTTGTTTATCGATTTAAATACACCATGTTGTTGCTCTCTTAAAGGGGGGTTACACATTTTAAATCTTCTAAACTGATTTCAATAACTAATTCGTAGCTTTCTGCAACAGGAATTCTAGCCTTTCTCCTGCAAAAGAAAAAGGAAAGACTTCCTTTTGTGCCTTTCCTATTACTCGCTGCTTGTGTGATTATTTTTGGTAAGCTACTGCTTGTTTGATAAAGTCCTGAATCGGCTCTCCCTCGTGGAGAGCTTTTACAATTTTTGAACCGACGATAACGCCATCTGATACCGCATTGAAGCGTTCAACATCAGCTTGACTAGATACACCAAAACCTGTCAAGACTGGGATATCGGCCACTTGATGCAATTGTGCCAAGTGCTTGTCCAAGTCTGCACGGTAATTGCCAGATTTCCCTGTCACCCCATTGATGGCAACGGCATAGACGAATCCTTCTGCCCCATCAATCAACTCTTTCTGACGCTCAATCCCTGTGGTCAAGCTTACTAAAGGAATCAAGGCGATATCTGTCCCCACCAGAAATGGTTCTACAAAGTTAGCATGCTCATGAGGCAGGTCTGGGATAATCAAGCCCTTAACCGCTGTATCTGCCAAATCTTTGACAAAGTTCTCAACACCGTACTGAAAGAGGGGGTTGAAGTAGGTCATGATAACCAGCGGAACCTCTGTTTCAATGGTTTTTAAGGTTTCAACCAAAGCCTGGGTAGAGGTCCCGTGGGCTAAACTGCGCAAGCCAGCTTCTTCGATAACAGGTCCATCTGCGACTGGGTCTGAAAAAGGAATGCCCACTTCAATTGCAGAGACACCCAAATCTTCTAAAAAGTGGATTGTTTCTCCGAGTCCATCCAAACCTTTCTCGTGGTCTCCAGCCATGATATAGGGAACGAAAATTCCTTTTCCAGCTGCTTTTATAGCATTTAATTTTTCTGTTAGTGTCTTAGGCATGAGCTTCTCCCTTCTTTGCTGCATCTGCTTCCAAGCGGTCTTTGACTTGGACCACATCCTTGTCCCCACGACCTGATAGGCAGACAATCATAGACTTGTCTGGTCCGAGTTCTTTGGCCAATTTCACTGCAAAGGCGATAGCATGGCTAGATTCCAAGGCTGGGATAATCCCTTCCACACGAGACAAGAGCTGGAATCCTTCCAAGGCTTCTTCGTCTGTCACAGGAACATAGCTGGCACGTTTGATATCGTGGTAGTGAGAATGTTCTGGACCGATACCAGGATAGTCCAAACCTGCTGAGATAGAGAAGGCTTCAAGAATTTGACCATGGGCATCTTGGAGCACATCCATGAGGGAACCGTGAAGGACACCAGGACGACCCTTAGTCAAGGTAGCTGCGTGGTGCTCTGTGTCTACACCAAGTCCAGCCGCTTCAGCTCCATACATAGCTACTGACTCATCTTCTACAAAGGGATGGAAGAGACCGATGGCATTAGAACCACCACCAACACAGGCTACTAGGGCATCTGGCAGTTCTTGACCTGTCAAGTCACGGTACTGTTGTTTAGCTTCTCTACCGATGACACTTTGGAAGTCACGAACGATTTCTGGGAATGGATGAGGCCCCAAGGCAGAACCAAGAATATAGTGGGTATCATCGATATTAGCTACCCATGAACGAAGGGCTGCATTAACTGCATCCTTGAGCACGCGCGAACCATCTGTCACTGCCTCAACCTTAGCTCCCAAAAGCTCCATGCGGAAGACATTAAGGGCTTGGCGTTTGACATCTTCCTCACCCATGTAGATGGTACATTCCATGTTAAAGAGGGCTGCAGCTGTTGCAGTTGCCACACCGTGCTGACCAGCACCTGTTTCAGCGATAATTTTCTTTTTACCCATGCGTTTGGCAAGCAAAACTTGTCCTAAGGCATTGTTAATCTTGTGAGCCCCTGTATGGTTGAGGTCTTCACGTTTGAGATAAATCTTGGCTCCGCCAATATGCTGGGTCAAGTTTTTTGCGTAGTAAAGAGGAGTTTCACGCCCCACATACTGGCGTAAGAGTTGGTTTAATTCCTCTTGGAAACTTGGGTCTGCCTGACTTTCACGGTAGGCCCTTTCCAACTCCAAAACTGCTGTCATTAATGTTTCTGGGACGAAACGTCCGCCGAATTTTCCGTAAAATCCATCTTTATTTGGTTCTTGATATGCCATTCTTTACCCTCTCTATAAATCTTCTAATCTTTTCATGATCTTTTTGTCCGTCTGTCTCCACTCCGCTTGATACATCTACTGCATAGGGAGTAAAGTGTTGAATTGCTTGTACTACATTGTCTTCCTTAAGCCCACCTGCGATAAAGAAGGGCTGAGTTAATCCTGTCGTATCCAGTTGACCCCAATCAAAGGGTTGACCACTCCCAGCCACAGGGGCATCAAAGAGTAGATAATCTGCCTGAGAATTGGGTACATGACCCTCTCCATCCACTTGCACAGCCTGAATACTGGCACAAGGCAAATTCTCAAATAAATCATCTGCCACCTGACCGTGAACTTGAACCAAATCCAAGCCAACTTTGTCAATCGCTTCCAGCAGTTCTGCCCGACTTGGTGAAACAAATACACCAACCTTTTTGACATCTGCAGGAATAAGCTTTGTCAGCTCAGCAGCCTGATCCAAGGTCACCTGTCTTTTACTAGGTGCAAAGACAAAACCGATGTAGTCGGCTCCTGCTGAAACGGCTGTTTCCACCGCTTCTTTGGTCGATAGTCCACAAATTTTAACCTTTGTCAATCTGCAACTCCTTGATTCTCTGGGCTACATCCTCTGCCTGCATGAGAGCTGTTCCAACTAAAATTCCGTTAAAGTATGGCGCTACTCGTTCCGCATCCTGCCCTGTGAAAATAGCCGATTCAGAAATGTACAAGCGATCATCTTTGAAATGTTTAGCCAAATCTACACTGGTCTGCAAGTCAACTTCAAAGGTAGTCAAATTGCGGTTATTGACCCCGATAATCTGGGCACCAAGTCTGTGAGCCACTTCTAGTTCAGCTAGATTGTGAGTTTCCACTAAAACTTCCAGACCAAGCTCTGTCGCATAGTCATAAAGTTCCTTGAGGCGTTCTTCGGACAAGGCTGCCACGATGAGCAAGATAACTGTTGCACCTGCATTGCGAGCTCGAATGATTTGCTTTTCATCGATGATAAAGTCCTTGTTGAGCGTTGGAATCTGTACCTGACTGGAAATTTCCCGTAGATAATCCAAATGTCCTTTAAAGAAAACTTCATCTGTCAGAACAGAAATCATCACTGCTCCGTTTGCTTCATAAGTCTGGGCCTGTTGCACAATATCCACATCTAGATTGATATCTCCCAGACTAGGGCTAGCCTTCTTGACTTCAGCGATTACCTGTAAACGGTCCTGGTGATTCTTCAAAAATTCAGCCAAGCGATAGGTCTGGCGTAGGGGCTGGGTCTCCTCCAGCTCCATCTGCTCGACCTCACGCGCCTTCTGCTCCAAGATTCGTGCTAAAAATTCCTGACTCATTTTTGGTACTCCTGTAACAGTCTGAGTTTTTCAAGGGCCTTGCCACTAGCAATCACTTGACGAGCCAAGGCAACTCCCTCCTTGATGCTAGCTACCTTACCATTAGCATAGAAACCAAGACCAGCATTTAAGACTGTAGTTTCCAAGAATGGACTTGGTTCGTTCTTGAGAACACTGAGCAAAATTTCTGCATTTTCCTGAGCATTGCCTCCACGAATATCTTCGATAGCGTAGCGTTCCATTCCCAAATCCTCTGGAGTGAAGCTTGACAAGGTAATTTCGCCATTTTCAAGAAGAGCAATCTTGGTTGTTCCGTTCAAGCCAGCTTCATCCAACCCTTCTGGCCCAGCAACCACGATGGCACGTTTGCGCCCCATATTTTTCAAAACCTGAGCTGTACTTTCTAGAAGTTCTGGACGACTAATCCCAAGAAGCTGTGTTTCCAAGGCCATTGGGTGAATCAGTGGACCAGTCAAGTTCATAATTGTTGGAATTCCTAGTTCCAAACGAGCTGGCATGATATACTTCATAGCTGGGTGCATATTTTTAGCAAAGAGAAAGACGATGCCAGTTTTATCAAAGACCTTACCTAGTTCAGCTGGTTTGAGGTCTAGATTGATACCCAAGGCTTCGAGAACATCTGCAGAGCCAGATTTAGAAGAAATCGAACGGTTTCCGTGCTTAGCCATGTGAACACCGCCACCAGCCAAGACAAAGGCTGCAGTTGTGGAAATGTTAAAGCTGAAAGACTTGTCCCCACCAGTACCACAGTTGTCCATGGCATCATGAATCTCAGTTGGAATGTGTTGGGCATGTCCTCTCATGACTTGGGCAATAGCTGTGCGTTCTTCAGGTGTTTCTCCCTTCATCTTAAGAGCCAAGAGGAGCGAAGCAATCTGTGCTTCCGTTACACGCCCAGTTACGATACGCTCAATGACATCCGTCATTTCCACACCTGATAAATTTTCAAATTTTGCTAGTTTTTCAATAATCTCTTTCATCCTAGTTTCCTCACTTTACAACATTCTCGATAAAATTCCGAATAGAAGACAAGCCATCTGGCGTTCCGATACTCTCTGGATGGTACTGGAAACCATAAATCGGAAGACTTTTGTGTTGAATCCCCATGATGGCTTGGTCATCAGTCGAACGAGCTGTCACTTCAAACTCTTCTGGCATTTCTTCAATCAAAATACTGTGGTAACGCATGACCGCACGGCCATCCTCGATTCCTTGATACAGAACAGATGGTGCTTCAAAGCTGATATTGCTCTGTTTCCCATGCATGACTTTTGGAGCCAAACCTAGCTTACCACCAAAGACTTCTGCGATGGCTTGGTGACCCAAACAAATCCCAAGAATCGGCTTCTTGCCTGCAAAGTCACGAATCATGTCTTCCATCTTTCCAGCATCAACTGGCCAACCAGGACCCGGAGAAAAGACCAGACCATCTGCTTTTTCAGCTTCTTCATACAGCTTGGGATCATCATTTCTCAAGACCTGCACTTCTGCAAAATTCCCGATGTATTGGGCCAAGTTATAGGTAAAAGAATCATAGTTGTCAATCAATAAAATCATAGTCTTAGTTCTCCAATTCTAGTCATAGATTTAGCCTTGTTAATGGTTTCTTGGTATTCGTTTTGGGCGATAGAGTCATAGACAATCCCTGCCCCAGCCTGCACATAGGCTGTTTGATTTTTGAGAATCATAGTTCGGATGGCAATGGCGAAATCCATATCACCCGTTGCAGACAAGTAACCGATTGCTCCTGCGTATACGCCACGTTTTTCCGTTTCTAGTTCATAGATGCGTCTCATAGCCCGAATCTTTGGTGCTCCTGAAACTGTTCCAGCTGGAAGTGTTGATTTCAAGGCATCTATAGCAGTGAGTTCTGGAAGCAAACGCCCTTTCACAACACTGGTCAAATGCATGACATAGCGGAAAAGCTCCACTTCCATATACTTGGTAACTTGAACACTTGCCGTTTCAGAGATTCGACCGATATCATTGCGTCCCAAGTCTACCAACATCCGATGTTCTGCTGTTTCCTTCTCATCAGAAAGTAAATCTGTCGCCAAGGCCTTGTCCTCTTCATCCGTAGCCCCTCTTGGTCGCGTACCTGCAATCGGATTAGTTGTCACGATGCCATTTTTAACTGAAACTAAACTTTCTGGACTGGCACCGATGATTTGATAATCCCCAAAGTCATAGAAATAAAGGTAATTAGATGGATTGGTCACGCGGAGATTTCTGTAAAAGTCAAATGGATTTCCAGTAACTTTTGCTGAGAAGCGCTGACTGAGCACGCATTGGAACATATCTCCATTACGAATCAAGTCACGAGCTGTTTCCACCATTTCCTCAAACTTCTGAGGAGCGATATGCGATTGGAAGTCAAGTGGTGATAAATCCAAATCTTCAAATTCATTTGGAGCAGGGATGCGTAATTCCTCAAGCACTTGATTCAAGGCTCTTTCCAAGTCTTCTTGACTACGCTCACTATAGAGAGCATCCTCGATGACATGGATTTTTTCCTTCTTGTGGTCAAAGACCATGTAACTCTCATAGACGAAGAAATGCATGTCTGGTGTTCCAATTGTATCCTCAGGGATTTGACCAATTTCTTCATAAAGAGAAATCATATCGTAACCAACAAAACCAATTGCCCCACCACCAAAAGGTAGCTCTGAATGATGCTGGCTCTTATGAGTCACTTCATAAAGGAAATCCAAAGGATCCCGATCAATCACTTGACCATTTTGATAAAGGACTCCATTTTCAAACTTAATCTCAAAAACTGGATTATAGGCTAGGATAGAAAAACGAGCTGTTTCCTTGTCTCTCGGAATACTCTCTAAGATAACCTTGTGTTGCCCCTTTAAGCGCATATAAGCCAAGATTGGTGATAAGACATCTCCATGAATGATTCGTTCCATTGTAATTTCCCTTTCAGTTCTACTTCTAGTCCGTGGTGACTGTATGAAAAATCCCCACGCAAAATAACTTGCGTGAGGACGAAATTCGCGGTGCCACCTCAATTATAGGATTTCTCCTATCTCTCATTCCTGTCTCAGATACCTCCTGTAACAGGCTGTGCGATAAAGGGCACTCCCTTGAGAATTATGTTTTCTTCTCTCGTTTCAGATGGACCCAACCTTACAGCATTCTCTGCTTGTTTCCAGCAACCACAAGCTCTCTGTGAGAGAAAAGACTGTAATTTTTCCATCTATTATTTTTTAGCTTCTAGGTAGTCTGCAATCGCAGCTACGTCCTTGTCTCCACGACCAGAGACATTGATGATAATAATGTCATCTTTACTTAGTTTCGGTGCACGTTTAACCGCTTCTGCGATAGCGTGCGAACTTTCAATCGCTGGGATAATTCCTTCTGTCTTGCTTAGAAGGAGCAGGGCTTGAACAGCTTCTTCATCTGTCGCAGCGACATATTCCACGCGACCTGAATCTTTGAAGTAGGCGTGTTCTGGGCCAACCCCTGGATAGTCCAAACCAGCTGAGATAGAGTAAACTGGAGCCAGCTCTCCATCTTCCTTAAAGACTGCATAGGTCTTCATACCGTCGACAATTCCGATACTACCTTTTGTCATAGTAGCTGCGTGCTTGTCTGTATCAAGTCCATGACCAGCAGCTTCGACCCCAACCAATTTGACTTCTTCATCAGCCACATACTGTGAAAAAGCACCGATAGCATTGGAACCACCACCTACACAGGCAATAACGTAGTCTGGTAAACGACCTTCTTTTTCTAAGATTTGACGACGAGATTCTTCACTGATGACCTTTTGGAACTCATGAACAATGGTAGGATATGGGTGAGGTCCCACAGCAGATCCCAGAACATAGAAGGCTTCCAAATCATTCATCCATGCTCCAAAAGCTGCATCAACAGCATCTTTGAGGGTACGAGTCCCTGTTTCAACTGCGTGAACAGTTGCTCCCATCATCTCCATACGGAAAACATTGAGACGTTGACGTTCCACATCCTCTGCTCCCATGTAGACATCACAGGCCATACCAAACTTGGCTGCAGCCGCTGCTGTCGCAACACCATGTTGACCAGCTCCTGTTTCTGCGATCACTCGTTTTTTACCCATACGTTTGGCAAGAAGGATTTGTCCTAAAACATTGTTGAGCTTGTGAGAACCCAGATGGTTAAGGTCTTCGCGCTTGAGATAAATCTTAGCGCCACCCAGGTGGTCTGTCAGACTTTCCGCAAAATAAAGCGGTGTTTCACGACCTGAATAGTCTTTTAAGTAATGACGAAATTCTGCCAAAAATTCTGGATCATCCTTGTACTTTTCAAATGTCACTTCCAACTCATCCAACAAGGCCTGAATCGGCTCCGGTACAAAACTACCACCAAATTGTCCAAAATAACCTTTAGTTTTCATAAAAATTTCCTCTTTCCATATTAATCCGGCCGTTTTGTTTGCTTTTAGTAGTAGGCAAGGAGCTGTAGATAGAACTCAAGTTCATCAAAGCGACTTAACGCCCTAATAAAAGATAAACAAAATGACGGATAGAAAAAAGCCCACACACAGAATTAAATTCTGTGTGAGGGCGTTAGTAACGCGGTGCCACCTCAATTATAAAGGGACTATCCCCTTTACATCTCTACCTTGTCTAACAACAAGTTGCACTGTAAGGTGTGCGCACCGAATTTTCATTGTTT
>CAUQNI010000027.1:0-17504 GCA_963519555.1 uncultured bacterium | reverse complement strand
TTGTCAAATTAGGGAATGTCCTATTTGGAGACTGGAAGGACGTGGCTCCGCTTCTTGATGGCTTGGTAGAAAATCAAGACTATGTTGTTGAGCAAGACGCTCGTAATTCTGCCGTTCCTTTGCTAGATAAACGTGCTATCAACGCTCGTATCGAGCCAGGTGCTATTATCCGTGATCAGGTAGAAATTGGTGATAATGCTGTTATCATGATGGGAGCAGTTATCAATATCGGTGCTGAAATCGGTGCAGGAACCATGATTGATATGGGTGCTATCCTTGGTGGCCGTGCCATCGTTGGGAAAAACAGCCACGTTGGTGCAGGTGCCGTTCTTGCAGGTGTGATTGAGCCAGCTAGCGCTGAACCAGTCCGTGTCGGAGACAATGTTCTTATTGGTGCCAATGCAGTGGTTATCGAAGGGGTCCAAATCGGTAGTGGTTCAGTTGTCGCAGCAGGAGCTATCGTTACCCAAGATGTCCCAGAAAACGTAGTGGTAGCAGGTGTTCCAGCTCGTATTATCAAAGAGATTGATGCCCAAACTCAACAAAAAACAGCGCTAGAAGATGCGCTTCGTACCTTGTAATTTTAAAAGAAAAATAGAGGCGGAACCCTTTTTCCAGCCTCTTTCTGCTATATCGGAGGATAGATAGATGTTAGATTTGATTCAGACTAGACGAGATTTACACCAGATTCCAGAGATTGGCTTGGAGGAGTTCAAGACTCATGCTTATTTGCTGGATGTGATTGAAAAATTGACTGCGGGCAAGGATTTTGTCCAAGTTCGAACTTGGCGGACAGGGATTTTGGTTTATTTGCAGGGAAGTCAGCCAGAGCGTACCATTGGTTGGCGGACAGATATTGATGGTCTGCCGATCGTTGAACAAACAGGACTTCCGTTCGCTTCTCAACACCAAGGTCGTATGCACGCTTGTGGCCATGATTTCCACATGACCATTGCCTTGGGCTGTCTTGAGCGCGCCCTTGAGGAGCAACCAAAGAACAATCTGCTCTTCCTATTTCAGCCTGCTGAAGAAAATGAAGCTGGTGGGATGCTCATGTATGAGGACGGCGCTTTTGGAGATTGGTTGCCAGACCAGTTCTATGGTCTTCATGTTCGTCCGGATTTGAAGGTAGGCCAGATTGCGACCAATACTCATACACTTTTTGCAGGGACTTGTGAGGTGAAGATTCGTTTCAAAGGAAAAGGGGGCCACGCAGCTTTTCCACATGAAGCCAATGACGCCTTGGTTGCTGCTAGTTACTTTGTGACTCAGGTTCAGTCAGTTGTCAGCCGCAATGTTAACCCAATCGAGGGAGCGGTGGTGACCTTTGGTCTTTTCCAAGCTGGAACAACCAACAATGTCATTACAGACACAGCATTTTTACATGGAACCATTCGTGCCCTGACTCAGGAAATGAGTCTCTTGGTGCAAAAGCGGGTCAAAACAGTTGCAGAAGGAGTTGCAGCTGCCTTTGGTATGGAAGTTGAAGTGGAACTCAAACAAGGTGGTTACCTGCCTGTTGAGAACAATCCAGCTTTGGCGCGTGAACTGATGGATTTCTTTGAAGAGAAAGAGGGAATTGAGTTGATTGATATTGAACCTGCTATGACAGGTGAGGACTTTGGTTATCTCCTTTCAAAGGTTAATGGCGTTATGTTTTGGCTAGGTATCGATAGTCCCTACGCTCTTCATCACCCTCAGATGAGTCCTAAGGAAGAAGCTCTAGCCATTGGGGTGGATGCGGTCTCTAGTTTCCTGAAAAAGAAGGCAGCAGAGTAGAGGATTTGTCTATGAAAGCAGAACTACGCAAGCAAGTCTTGCAGGAAATGAAGGCTATACCTAGAGAGCAAAAACAGGCTATAGACCAAGCTTTAACAGAAGGACTTTTACAACACCCCTTCTACCAAGAAGCAAATACAATCGCAACCTATCTCTCTTTTCCGCATGAGTTTCAAACTCAGGGATTGATTGAGCAGGCGCTGAAGGATGGCAAGAAGGTTCTAATACCAAAAACCTATCCCAAGGGGCGCATGGACTTTGTAGTCTATAATCCGCAGCAGTTGGTCAAAACTTCCTTTGGCTTACTGGAACCACAGGGAGATTTGGAAGTGGTGGATGCCTCTCAGATTGATTTGATTCATGTTCCAGGGTTGGCTTTTACGAGAGAGGGCTATCGGATTGGCTATGGTGGAGGTTATTATGACCGCTATCTGAAACATTTTACTGGTCATACTTTGAGTACGGTTTATCCTTGTCAAATTCGGGATTTTATACCTGAGGACCATGATATTCCTGTTCAGGAGGTACTGATTGATGAAAGAAATCTTTGATAGGCGTTACCCTGTGACGAGTTTCTTCCTCTTAGTGACGGCCTTGGTATTTCTACTAATGTTAGTGACCACAGGAGGAAACTTTTACAGGGCATATACCCTATTTCGATTTGGGGCAATGTATGGTCCTGCCATTCGCCTCTTTCCTGAGCAGATTTGGCGTCTCTTTTCGGCTATTTTTGTACATATTGGGTGGGAGCATTTCATTGTCAATATGCTTTCGCTTTATTATCTTGGAAGGCAGGTAGAGGAGATTTTTGGTTCTAAGCAGTTTTTCTTTCTCTATCTTTTATCAGGAATGATGGGGAATCTCTTTGTTTTTATATTTAGTCCCAAATCCTTAGCAGCAGGAGCTTCTACTTCTCTCTATGGGCTATTTGCCGCGATTATCATTCTTCGTTATGCTACGCGTAATCCTTATATCCAACAGCTAGGACAGTCTTATTTGACACTTTTTGTGATTAACATTATTGGAAGTGTTCTGATTCCAGGAATCAGCCTAGCAGGCCATATCGGAGGTGCAGTTGGTGGCGCATTTCTAGCAGTTATCTTTCCAGTTAGAGGAGAAGGATGGATGTATCGTACCAGCCAGAGGTTGGGAGCGATAGTCTTGTTCGTAGGACTTGCAGTCTTACTTCTCTACAAGGGAATGGGAATGTGACGAAGTTGAAAGAAAATTTGTGTAATGAAAAAAGATAAGGCATTTTTTGAACCTTATCTTTTTATTTTATTCCTTCTCAGCCAATTCTTTTCCAAGTTGGATGAGGTATTCTTTCAAATCATCCTTGACTTGTGGGTGCTTGAGAGCGTAGTCAATAGATGTTTTCATAAAGCCAAACTTATCCCCAACATCGTAACGAGCTCCTGTAAATTCACGGGCGAAAACACGTTGTGTTTTATTGAGAGTATCTATAGCATCGGTAAGCTGGATTTCATTTCCAGCACCAGGAGCTTGCTTTTCGAGGATATCAAAAATTTCTGGTGTCAGAAGATAGCGACCGATAATTGCTAAATCACTTGGTGCATCTTCGGGAGCTGGTTTTTCAACGAAAGTTTCAACGCTATAGAGACCATTAATCCCTTCACCTTGAGGAGCGATAACTCCATATGATGAAACGTCTTCGTGTGGTACGGGCATGACAGCAATGGTTGATGCGTGTGTCTTTTCGTAATCATTCATCAGTTGTTTTGTCAAAGGAACGGCATTCTCGTCTGTGATGTCCATAAGGTCATCACCCAGCATAACAACGAAGGGCTCATTCCCTACAAAAGCTTTGGCTTGTAGGACAGCGTCTCCAAGACCACGAGGGTGAGTTTGGCGGATGAAATGGAGGCGCATACCAGTTGCTTCATCTACCAATTTTAACAAATCCGTTTTGCCTTTTTCCTTAAGATTGTATTCAAGCTCAAAGTTTGAGTCAAAGTGGTCCTCAATAGAACGTTTTGATTTACCAGTGACAACCAGAATATCTTCAATACCTGATTTGAGAGCCTCTTCCACGATAAACTGGATAGTTGGTTTGTCTACAATTGGTAACATTTCTTTGGCAAGAGCCTTGGTTGCTGGTAAAAATCGAGTTCCAAGCCCAGCGGCAGGGATGACTGCCTTTCTAACTTTTGATGTCATAAGAATCCTTTCTTTAGAGGGTTAAGACCACTCATTTTCTGCTTTAAATTCATTGTTCATGATGTCATAAATGGCATCTTTGATATTGGTTCCGTGGTAAATAACTTGGTAAATGGCTTGTGTAATGGGCATATAGACTCCAAGTTCTTGCGCTAGTTCATAGGCTGCTCGAGTCGTTGAGATTCCTTCGATTACCATGCCCATATTGGCTTCGATATCAGCTAGAGATTCTCCACGACCAAGAGCATCTCCGGCTCTCCAGTTACGAGAGTGGATGGAGGTTCCCGTTACAATCAAATCTCCCACACCAGATAAGCCGCTATAGGTCAATGGACTGGCACCGAGTGCTACCCCTAAGCGGGTAATTTCTGCCAAGCCTCGAGCGATGATGGCTGCCTTGGCATTGTCACCAAATCCCAGACCATGTAAAGCTCCGGCACCGACAGCAATAATATTTTTAAGAGCACCAGCAGTTTCAACTCCAATAACATCCGTATTGGTATAAAGTCGGAAGTAGTGATTACTAAAGAGTTCTTGAACGTATTGAGCTGTTTGTAAATCTTTAGAAGCAGCAGTGATTAAAGTCAGGTCACGTACAATGGTCTCTTCTGCATGGCTAGGCCCTGAGACAACGACGATATCACTGCGGAGCTGCTCAGGAATCTCTTCTTCAAGGATGGTTGATAATCGTTTATGACTATCAGGCTCTAATCCCTTTGAAGCGTGCATGATGATAGCCTTATGATCCAAGGTTTTTGCAACTTGTTGGGCAACAAGTCGTGTCACTTTTGTTGGGACAACAAACAAAATCGCATCTACATCTTTTAATGCCTCTGCTAAGTCGGTGTAGGCAATGATATTTTCGTCTAGAACGACATCTTTAAAGTAGTGTTTGTTAGTATGATTGGTATTAATTTCATTGATTTGTTCGGGAAGATTTCCCCAAATACGTACCTCGTGTCCATTGTCATTTAAGACTTGTGAAAGGGCAGTTCCCCAAGAACCAGGCCCCAAGACGGCGACGGTTTGTTTTTCCATGATTTCCTCCTTAATAGAGTTCTTTCTCATATTTTATCACATTCTAGGGGATTTTGCACTTGCATTGCTGGGGTATGGTGGCTTTGTTACTTTAAAAATATATCAAAACCGAGACGAAGTATTAAGCTCTTAGTCTCGGTTTTGATATTTCTTAAAGAATGGCTAGATTTATTTCAATTGATCTGTAATGTCTTTTGATAGCAACATTCCCAGATGATAAGTTTTATTGATGTAAGCAATGACATCATTGATATTTTCAGTCGTGTGAATTTTCTCTTTGATGTCAGTCCTAAATGTTTCATCCTTCAAAAGTTGTTCTTGGTAGAGCCTTTGCAGTCTCTCCTTCTCGTACTTATTGAGCAGAAAAAGGAACACCAAGCTAATTACAACGAGGATATAAGCATATTGGCTCATAGGAAATCTCCCTGTATGATAAAGAAGTAGTAGTGAGTAAATCGAATTAGTGGACCTAAAATAGCAGAACAAGCCAGCAAAACTTGATAAGATTTTTGATAGACTGTCAGTGAAGCGTTTAGGCAATTCGTATTGGTTACGACGTAAAGAAACATAAATCGATAATATTTATGTTTCTTTACTAGTGAAGCAGTTAGCTAGTCCGCCTATAAGCGGCTAGCGTCTAACAATTAGGAACTTTAGTTCCAATTGTTAGTACTGAATCACATCTTCTCTGGCGCTTCTACTCCAAGCAAGCGAAGGGCTTCTTTGAGAACGACTGCGGTTGCGTAGCTGAGGGCTAGACGGCTGTCGCGTTCTGGGCTTTCATCCAAGATACGTGTATGTGCATAGTACTTGTTGAAGGCTTGAGCCAGACTAATTGCAAATTTAGCAATGATAGAAGGTTCAAAGTTATCCGCCGCACGGTTGATAATACGTGGGAAGTCTTGGATGAGTTTAATGATTTCCCAGCTTTCAGCATCATTCAAGCTATAGTTGCCAGCTGTTTCTGGTTTGAAATCGGCTTTGCGTAAGATAGATTGGATACGAGCGTAGGCGTATTGAACGTAAGGTCCAGTTTCACCTTCGAAGGATACCATGGCCTCTAAGTCGAAGTCATATCCATTTGTACGGTCGGTCTTGAGATCATAGAATTTAATGGCTCCTACCCCGACAGCATGGGCTACCTGATCTTTATTTTCTAGTTCAGGATTTTTAGCTTCGATTTGGGTCTTGGCACGGCTAACAGCCTCTGCAATAGTAGGCTCTAGCAAGATGACATTCCCTTTACGAGTAGAGAGTTTTTTCCCTTCCTTTGTAACCAAACCACAAGGAACGTGAGTAATGTCGTCACTCCAGTCGTAGCCCATCTCTTTCAAGACAGCTTTGAGCTGCTTAAAGTGGGCAGATTGTTCTTGACCAACGACATAGATAGATTTGGCAAATTGGTATTCGTTTTTACGGTAAAGGGCTGCAGCCAAGTCACGTGTGATATAGAGAGTTGCACCATCAGATTTCTTGATAAGGGCTGGATGTTCAATTCCGTATTTCTCAAGATTCACAACTTGGGCACCTTCTGATTCAACAAGAAGGCCTTTTTCAGAAAGAATGTCTACAACTGCATCCATCTTATCGTTGTAGAAGGCTTCTCCGTTGTAGCTGTCAAATTCGACTTTCAATTCATTGTAAAGGCGGTTAAATTCCACCAAACTTTCATCACGGAACCATTGCCAAAGAGCGAGAGCTTCCTCATCTCCATTTTCCAGTTTACGGAACCATTCGCGTGCTTCTTCATCCAAGCTAGGGTCGTTTTCAGCTTCAGCATTGATGCGGACATAGAGTTTAAGAAGTTCATCGATTGGATGAGCTTTTACAGCTTCTTCGTCGCCCCATTTTTTGTAGGCGACAATCAGCATCCCAAACTGTTTACCCCAGTCTCCCAAGTGGTTGACCTTGACCGTTTGATAACCGATTTTTTGGAAAATATGCGACAAGCTATCTCCGATAACGGTTGAGCGCAGGTGACCAATAGAGAATGGTTTAGCGATATTAGGACTGGACATATCGATAACAACATTTTCTTGTTTACCAATATGTTGGTCAGCATAGTGGTCTTTTTCAGTGATAACAGCTTGCAATACTTGAGCAGAAATAGCAGATTTATCAAGGAAAAAGTTGACGTAAGGCCCAGTTGCAACAACCTTTTCAAAGGCTTGGCTGTTAATCTTTTCAGCCAGTTCAGTAGCAATCATTTGTGGCGCTTTACGTTCGACTTTTGCAAGAGAAAAAGCAGGGAAAGCGATGTCTCCCATTTCTGAGTTTTTAGGGGTTTCCAGTAAATTTAAAATAGCCTCTTGGTCCAGGCTATCAATGGCGCTAGCCAACTCGCTAGCAATCAATTCTTTTGTATTCATTAAGAGCTCCTTTTTGGACTTTTCTACTATTTTATCACAATTTTAAAGAAAGAAGAAAAAATTTTTGAAATCTCCTATTTTTTTGGTATAATATAGTTATAAAATTAGTTATAAATATTCACATAAGAGGATTTTATGAGAAAAAGAGATCGTCATCAGTTAATAAAAAAAATGATTACTGAGGAGAAATTAAGTACACAAAAGGAAATTCAAGATCGGTTGGAGGCGCACAATGTCTTTGTGACGCAGACAACCCTGTCTCGTGATTTGCGCGAAATCGGCTTGACCAAGGTCAAGAAAAATGATATGGTGTATTATGTACTAGCAAATGAGACAGAAAAGATTGATTTGGTGGAATTTTTGTCTCATCATTTAGAAGGTGTTGCAAGAGCAGAGTTTACCTTGGTTCTTCATACCAAATTGGGAGAAGCCTCTGTTTTGGCAAATATTGTAGATGCAAACAAGGATGAATGGATTTTAGGAACAGTTGCTGGTGCCAATACCTTATTGGTCATTTGTCGAGACCAGCACGTTGCCAAACTCATGGAAGATCGTTTGCTAGATTTGATGAAAGATAAGTAAGGTCTTGGGAGTTGCTCTCAAGACTTATTTTTGACAAGGAGAGACGGAAAATGGCGACAGAAAAGCTATCACCTGGCATGCAACAGTATGTGGATATAAAAAAGCAATATCCAGATGCTTTTTTGCTCTTTCGGATGGGTGATTTTTATGAATTATTTTATGAGGATGCGGTCAATGCTGCGCAGATTCTGGAAATTTCCTTAACGAGTCGCAACAAGAATGCGGACAATCCGATTCCTATGGCGGGGGTTCCCTATCATTCTGTCCAGCAGTATATCGATGTCTTGATTGAGCAGGGCTATAAGGTAGCCATTGCAGAGCAGACGGAAGATCCTAAACAAGCGGTTGGGGTTGTTAAACGAGAGGTTGTTCAGGTTATTACACCCGGGACAGTAGTCGATAGCACTAAGCCGGACAGCCAGAATAATTTCTTGGTTGCTATAGACCGTGATGGCAGTCAGTTTGGCCTCGCTTATATGGATCTGGTGACTGGTGACTTTTATGTGACAGGTCTTTTGGATTTCACGCTGGTTTGTGGGGAAATTCGTAACCTCAAGGCTCGAGAAGTAGTGCTGGGCTATGATTTGTCTGAGGAAGAGGAACAAATCCTTAGTCGTCAGATGAATTTAGTACTTTCCTATGAGAAAGAAGGCTTTGAGGACCTTCATTTACTGGATTCACGATTGGCAGCGGTGGAGCAAGCAGCATCTAGTAAGCTGCTTCAATATGTCCATCGAACTCAGATGAGGGAATTGAACCACCTCAAGCCTGTTATCCGCTATGAAATCAAGGATTTCTTGCAGATGGATTATGCGACCAAGGCTAGTCTGGATTTGGTTGAGAATGCCCGTTCAGGCAAGAAGCAAGGCAGTCTTTTCTGGCTTTTGGATGAAACCAAAACGGCTATGGGGCTGCGCCTCTTGCGTTCTTGGATTCATCGTCCCTTGATTGATAAGGAGCGAATCGTCCAGCGTCAAGAGGTGGTGCAGGTCTTTCTCGACCATTTCTTTGAGCGTAGTGATTTGACAGACAGTCTCAAGGGTGTTTATGATATTGAGCGCTTGGCTAGTCGGGTTTCTTTTGGTAAAACCAATCCCAAGGATCTCTTGCAATTGGCGACCACCTTATCCAGCGTGCCACGGATTCGTGCGATTTTAGAAGGGATGGAGCAACCTGCTCTGGCTTATCTTATCGAACAATTGGATGGAATCCCTGAGTTGGAGAGTTTGATTAGTGCGGCCATTGCTCCTGAAGCTCCTCATGTGATTACAGATGGGGGTATTATCCGGACGGGGTTTGATGAGACTTTGGATAAATACCGCCGAGTGCTCAGAGAAGGGACTAGCTGGATTGCTGAGATTGAGGCTAAGGAGCGAGAAAACTCTGGTATCAGCACGCTCAAGATCGACTACAATAAAAAGGATGGCTATTATTTCCATGTGACCAATTCACAATTGGGGAATGTGCCAGCCCACTTTTTCCGCAAGGCGACGCTGAAAAACTCAGAACGTTTTGGAACCGAAGAATTAGCCCGTATCGAGGGCGATATGTTGGAAGCGCGTGAAAAGTCCGCCAACCTAGAGTATGAAATCTTTATGCGTATTCGTGAAGAGGTCGGCAAGTACATCCAGCGTTTGCAGGCTCTAGCTCAAGGAATTGCGACGGTTGATGTCTTGCAAAGTCTAGCAGTTGTAGCTGAAACTCAGCATTTGATTCGACCTGAGTTTGGCGACGATTCACAAATTGATATCCAAAAAGGGCGCCATGCTGTCGTTGAAAAAGTCATGGGGGCTCAGACCTATATTCCAAATACGATTCAGATGGCAGAAGATATTAGTATTCAACTGATTACAGGGCCAAACATGAGTGGGAAGTCAACCTACATGCGTCAGTTAGCCATGACGGCGGTTATGGCTCAGTTGGGTTCTTATGTGCCAGCAGAAAGTGCCCATTTGCCAATTTTTGATGCAATCTTTACCCGCATCGGAGCAGCAGATGACTTGGTTTCAGGTCAATCAACCTTCATGGTGGAGATGATGGAAGCCAACAATGCCATTTCGCATGCGACTAAGAATTCTTTGATTCTCTTTGATGAGTTAGGTCGGGGAACTGCTACTTATGATGGGATGGCTCTTGCCCAGTCCATCATCGAATACATCCATGAGCACATCGGAGCCAAGACCCTCTTTGCCACCCACTACCATGAGTTGACTAGTTTGGAGTCTAGTTTACAACACTTGGTCAATGTCCACGTGGCAACCTTAGAGCAGGATGGGCAGGTCACCTTCCTTCATAAAATTGAACCAGGACCTGCTGATAAATCCTACGGTATTCATGTTGCCAAGATTGCTGGTTTGCCAGCAGAGCTTTTAGCAAGGGCGGATAAGATTTTGACTCAGTTAGAGAGTCAGGGTACAGAAAATCCTGCTCCCATGAGACAAACGAGTGCTGTCACTGAACAGATTTCACTCTTTGATACGCCAGAAGAAAATCCTATCCTAGCAGAATTAGCTAAACTAGATATATACAACATGACACCTATGCAGGCTATGAATGTCTTGGTCGAGTTAAAACAAAAATTATAAAGCCAAGAATGACTAGTTATTCTAGCTGTATCAAGGAGACTTCTTTGACAAGTTCTCACTTTTTTGCTAGAATAACATCACACAAACAGAATGAAAAGGAGCTGACGCATTGTCGCTCCCTTTTGTCTATTTTTTAAGGAGAAAATATGCTGATTCAGAAAATCAAAACCTACAAGTGGCAGGCTATGGCCTCGCTTCTGATGACGAGCTTGATGGTTGCTAGTTCACTTCTGCAACCGCGTTATCTGCAGGAAGTGTTAGATGCCTTACTTGCTGGGAAATATGAAGCAATTTATAGTATCGGGGCTTGGTTGATCGGTGTGGCCTTGGTCGGCCTGGTTGCTGGTGGGCTCAATGTTATCCTTGCAGCCTATATTGCTCAAGGAGTTTCATCCGACCTTCGGGAGGATGCCTTCCGTAAAATTCAAACCTTTTCTTATGCCAATATTGAACAATTTAATGCGGGAAATCTAGTCGTTCGCATGACAAATGATATCAATCAGATTCAGAACGTCGTCATGATGACCTTCCAAATTCTTTTCAGACTCCCTCTCTTGTTCATCGGTTCGTTTATCCTTGCGGTTCAAACTTTGCCCTCTCTGTGGTGGGTGATTGTTCTCATGGTGGTCTTGATTTTTGGTTTGACTGCTATCATGATGGGAATGATGGGGCCACGATTTGCCAAGTTTCAAACCCTGCTTGAGCGTATCAATGCTATCGCCAAGGAAAATCTGCGCGGTGTTCGTGTGGTCAAGTCCTTTGTCCAAGAAAAAGAGCAGTTTGCTAAGTTTACAGAAGTTTCAGACGAGCTTCTTGGTCAAAATCTTTACATTGGTTATGCCTTTTCAGTAGTGGAACCTTTCATGATGTTGGTCGGTTATGGGGCGGTTTTCCTCTCTATTTGGTTGGTTGCTGAGATGGTTCAGTCGGATCCTTCTGTTGTGGGTTCCATTGCTTCCTTTGTCAATTACCTGAGCCAGATTATCTTTACTATTGTTATGGTTGGATTTTTGGGAAATTCTGTCAGCCGTGCCATGATTTCCATGCGTCGTATTCGAGAAATTCTTGACGCAGAGCCAGCCATGACCTTCAAGGATGTCCCAGATGAAGAGTTGGTTGGAAGTCTTAGCTTTGAAAATGTAACCTTTACCTATCCAATGGATAAGGAACCGATGCTGAAAGATGTGAGCTTTACCATCGAGCCTGGTCAAATGGTTGGTGTAGTTGGAGCGACTGGTGCAGGAAAATCAACCTTGGCTCAATTGATTCCACGTCTCTTTGATCCGCAGGAAGGGGCTATCAAAATCGGAGGCAAGGATATTCGAGAAGTGAGTGAAGGAACCCTGCGTAAAACTGTTTCTATCGTTCTCCAACGTGCCATTCTCTTTAGTGGAACGATTGCAGATAACTTGAGACAGGGTAAGGGAGATGCCACTCTATTTGAAATGGAGCGCGCAGCCAACATTGCCCAAGCTAGTGAATTCATTCATCGTATGGAGAAAACCTTTGAAAGTCCAGTTGAGGAACGGGGAACCAATTTCTCAGGTGGACAAAAGCAAAGGATGTCGATTGCGCGTGGGATTGTCAGCAATCCACGTATTCTGATTTTTGACGATTCGACCTCGGCCTTGGATGCCAAGTCAGAGCGCCTAGTGCAAGAAGCCTTGAATAAGGACTTGAAGGGAACAACAACCATTATCATCGCGCAAAAAATTAGCTCGGTTGTCCATGCAGACAAGATTTTGGTACTGGATCAAGGACGATTGATTGGTCAAGGTACGCATGCAGACTTGGTTGCCAACAATGCTGTTTACCGTGAAATCTACGAAACACAGAAAGGAAAGGAGGAGTAAAATGAAGACAGTTCAATTTTTTTGGAATTATTTTAAAGTCTATAAGCTATCATTTGTAGTTGTTATCCTGATGATTGTTCTGGCAACTCTTGCCCAAGCCCTCTTTCCGGTCTTTTCTGGACAAGCAGTGACGCAGCTAGCTAATTTAGTTCAAGCTTATCAAAATGGCAATCCAGAACTTGTTTGGCAAAGCCTATCAGGAATCATGGTCAATCTTGGCCTGCTGGTTTTGGTTCTATTTATCTCCAGTGTCATATACATGTGTCTCATGACGCGCGTGATTGCAGAGTCGACCAACGAGATGCGCAAAGGCCTCTTTGGTAAACTTGCCCGGTTGACGGTTTCTTTCTTTGACCGCCGACAAGATGGCGATATCCTGTCTCGTTTCACCAGTGATTTGGATAATATCCTCCAAGCCTTTAACGAAAGCTTGATTCAGGTCATGAGCAATATTGTTTTATATATCGGTCTGATTCTTGTCATGTTTTCGAGAAATGTGACGCTGGCCCTCATCACCATTGCCAGCACACCAGTTGCCTTCCTTATGCTGATTTTCATCGTGAAAATGGCACGCAAATACACCAATCTCCAGCAAAAAGAGGTAGGGAAACTCAACGCCTATATGGATGAGAGTATTTCAGGCCAAAAAGCCGTCATTGTGCAAGGAATTCAAGAGGATATGATGGCAGGATTTCTTGAACAAAATGAGCGCGTGCGCAAGGCAACCTTTAAAGGAAGAATGTTTTCAGGAATTCTGTTCCCTGTCATGAATGGGATGAGTTTGGTCAACACAGCCATCGTCATCTTTGCTGGTTCAGCTGTACTTTTGAATGATAAGTCTATTGAAACAAGTACAGCCCTAGGTTTGATTGTTATGTTTGCCCAATTTTCTCAGCAGTACTACCAGCCTATTATCCAAGTTGCAGCTAGTTGGGGAAGTCTTCAGTTGGCCTTTACAGGTGCTGAACGAATTCAGGAAATGTTTGACGCAGAGGAAGAAATCCGACCTGAAAAGGCTCCAATCTTCACTAAGTTGCAAGAAGGTGTTGAAATTAGTCATATTGATTTTTCATACTTGCCTGATAAACCTATTTTGAAAGATGTTAGCATTTCTGCCCCTAAAGGCCAGATGACAGCAGTTGTTGGTCCGACAGGTTCAGGAAAAACCACTATTATGAACCTCATCAATCGCTTTTATGATGTTGATGCTGGTGGTATTTATTTTGACGGTAAAGACATTCGTGACTATGATTTAGATAGTCTCAGAAGCAAGGTGGGGATTGTCTTGCAAGATTCGGTCTTATTTAGCGGAACCATTCGAGACAATATCCGTTTCGGTGTGCCAGACGCTAGTCAAGAAATGGTTGAGGCAGCAGCCAAAGCAACCCATATTCACGACTATATCGAAAGTTTACCTGATAAGTACGATACTCTTATAGATGATGATCAAAGCATCTTCTCTACAGGGCAAAAACAATTGATTTCTATCGCTCGAACCCTGATGACAGATCCAGAAGTCCTCATTCTCGATGAAGCAACTTCAAACGTAGATACGGTGACAGAAAGCAAGATTCAGCATGCCATGGAGGCGGTTGTAGCGGGTAGAACCAGTTTTGTCATTGCCCATCGTTTGAAGACCATCCTCAATGCAGACCAGATTATTGTCCTTAAAGATGGAGAAGTCATTGAACGTGGTAATCACCATGAACTCTTGAAACTAGGTGGATTCTACTCAGAACTCTATCACAATCAATTTGTCTTCGAATAAGAAAGAAGTTGTCCTATGTGGGCAGCTTTTTCTTGTCCATAAAAAATATTTATCACATCCTTAAAAAAAACATATTAGACGAAAGGCGTTTTGAGTGATATGATAGGACTATCGTTAATATTCGAAAGGAGAAGCATCATGGCTAGAACGGTTGTAGGAGTTGCTGCAAATCTATGTCCCGTAGACGCAGAAGGCAAAAACATTCATTCATCTGTATCTTGTAGATTCGCAGAGAGCATTCGTCAAGTCGGCGGTCTCCCTTTAGTCATTCCTGTTGGTGATGAGTCAGTTGTACGCGATTATGTGGAAATGATTGACAAACTTATCTTGACAGGAGGCCAAAATGTTCATCCTCAGTTTTATGGAGAGAAAAAGACCATTGAGAGCGATGATTATAATCTGGTCCGTGATGAGTTTGAATTGGCCCTCTTGAAAGAAGCGCTTCGTCAGAATAAACCAATTATGGCAATCTGTCGCGGTGTTCAACTTGTCAATGTTGCCTTTGGTGGAACGCTCAATCAAGAAATCGAAGGTCACTGGCAAGGCCTACCTTTCGGAACATCTCACTCTATTGAGACAGTAGAAGGAAGCGTGGTGGCTAAGCTATTTGGGAAAGAAAGTCAGGTCAACTCCGTCCATCGTCAAAGCATTAAAGATTTGGCACCTAATTTCCGTGTAACTGCTATTGATCCAAGAGACCAGACCATCGAAGCGATTGAGTCTATCGATGAGCACCGCATTATCGGTTTGCAGTGGCATCCAGAGTTTCTGGTTAATGAAGAAGATGGCAATTTAGAATTATTTGAGTATTTATTGAATGAACTGTAACGACTGGAACATCTGGTCGTTCTTTATTTTATTTTTTCAAAATTTTTGGAATGTGGGATTTTTACGCAAACGTTTGAATTCTGATAAAAATTGGAGAAATTCGACAAAAAAACTTGAAAAAAACGAAGGTAAGCGTTATGATAGAAAAGAAGAAATATTGGAGGAATAACATGTCACATATTAAATTTGATTATTCAAAAGTTTTAGACAAATTTGTTGCACCACATGAAGTGGAATACATGCAATCACAAGTAACAGCAGCAGATGAATTGATCCGTAAAGGAACTGGTGCTGGTAGCGACTTCTTGGGATGGTTGGACCTTCCTGAAAACTACGACCGTGAAGAATTTGACCGCATCTTGAAAGCTGCTGAGCAAATCAAATCAGACAGCGATGTTTTGGTTGTGATTGGTATCGGTGGATCTTACCTTGGTGCCAAAGCAGCAATCGACTTCTTGAACCACCACTTTGCAAACTTGCAAACAAAAGAAGAACGCAAGGCTCCACAAATCCTTTACGCAGGAAACTCAATCTCATCTACTTACCTTGCTGACTTGGTAGAGTATGTTGCGGACAAAGACTTCTCAGTAAACGTGATTTCTAAATCAGGTACAACAACTGAACCAGCTATCGCTTTCCGTGTCTTCAAAGAACTTTTGGTTAAGAAATACGGTCAAGAAGAAGCAAACAAACGTATCTATGCAACGACTGACCGCCAAAAAGGTGCTGTTAAGGTTGAAGCAGATGCTAACGGTTGGGAAACATTTGTTGTTCCAGATGATATTGGTGGACGCTTCTCAGTCTTGACAGCTGTTGGTTTGCTTCCAATCGCAGCATCAGGAGCTGACATCAAAGCCCTTATGGAAGGTGCTAACGCAGCTCGCAAAGACTACACTTCAGATAAAATCTCTGAAAACGAAGCTTACCAATACGCAGCAGTTCGTAACATCCTTTACCGTAAAGGCTATGCAACTGAAATCTTGGTAAACTATGAGCCATCACTTCAGTACTTCTCAGAATGGTGGAAACAATTGGCTGGTGAATCAGAAGGGAAAGACCAAAAAGGTATCTACCCAACTTCAGCTAACTTCTCAACTGACTTGCACTCACTTGGTCAATTTATCCAAGAAGGAACTCGTATCATGTTTGAAACAGTTGTCCGTGTTGACAAACCTCGTAAAAACGTGATTATCCCTAGCTTGGAAGAAGACCTTGATGGACTTGGTTACCTTCAAGGAAAAGACGTTGACTTTGTAAACAAAAAAGCAACTGACGGTGTTCTTCTTGCCCACACTGATGGTGATGTACCAAACATGTACGTGACTCTTCCGGAGCAAGATGCTTTCACTCTTGGTTACACTATCTACTTCTTCGAATTGGCTATCGCCCTTTCAGGTTACTTGAATGCTATCAACCCATTTGACCAACCAGGTGTTGAAGCTTACAAACGTAACATGTTCGCTCTTCTTGGAAAACCAGGATTTGAAGAATTAAGCAAAGAACTTAACGCACGTCTATAATAGAAGAAAAGAGTGGTTTGTCCACTCTTTTTACTCTCTTTATTCATAGAAATTGGACTCAGCCAAGACTTGTGATATAATATAGAGAGCAAAAAGGCAGACGCCTAGAGACTTTATAGGAGAAACTATGTCAAAAGATATCCGCGTACGTTACGCACCAAGTCCAACAGGACTACTACACATCGGGAATGCCCGTACAGCATTGTTCAACTACCTTTACGCACGTCATCATGGTGGAACTTTTATTATCCGTATTGAAGATACTGACCGTAAACGTCATGTCGAGGATGGTGAACGTTCACAGCTTGAAAACCTTCGTTGGTTAGGTATGGATTGGGATGAAAGCCCAGAAACACATGAAAACTACCGCCAGTCTGAGCGTTTGGACTTGTATCAAAAATACATCGACCAATTGCTAGCTGAAGGAAAAGCCTACAAATCTTATGTTACAGAAGAAGAGTTGGCAGCTGAACGCGAACGCCAAGAAGCAGCTGGCGAAACACCACGCTACATCAATGAATACCTTGGTATGAGTGAAGAAGAAAAAGCAACTTACATCGCAGAACGTGAAGCAGCAGGGATCATCCCAACGGTTCGTTTGGCTGTCAATGAGTCAGGTATCTACAAGTGGCATGATATGGTCAAAGGTGATATCGAATTTGAAGGTGGCAATATCGGTGGCGACTGGGTTATCCAAAAGAAAGACGGTTACCCAACTTACAACTTTGCCGTTGTCATCGATGACCATGATATGCAAATTTCTCATGTAATCCGTGGAGACGACCACATTGCTAATACACCAAAACAGCTCATGGTTTATGAAGCACTTGGTTGGGAAGCTCCAGAGTTTGGTCACATGACCTTGATTATCAACTCTGAGACTGGGAAAAAATTGTCTAAACGTGACACGAACACCCTTCAGTTTATCGAAGACTACCGTAAAAAAGGCTATTTACCAGAAGCAGTCTTTAACTTTATTGCTCTTCTTGGTTGGAACCCAGGTG